>NZ_QTMM01000010.1:0-90150 GCF_003635445.1 Parabacteroides sp. AF17-3
TTACCTTTTGCGTCCATGGTTGCAGGGATGATATATTCAATTTCTTCGCCTGTCAATTTACCGTTGTGATCAAAAGAAGCTTTTGTTTTCTTTACTTTGTAATAAAAATTACCTTCTCTGGAATCAAGCATTTTAATAACGCCTTTTGTAATCAGGGAAATAGAAGAAACTTTACGTTCGATTTTTAGAGTTTCAACACCAGCCTTAGTAGCAGTGTTCTTTAAAGTAATCTGTCCGTAGAATAAATCTCCCGGTAAAGCGGCTGCAACGCCGTTATTCTGCTTCAGGCTAACCTGCAAATCAGAAATAATATTCGCTTTGCTCATGGCGCTGATATTTTCGCTATCGGAAGAAAGACCTGCCCATGCAACAACTGTGATCTGTTTTGAACCCGGACAGCTGATCTCAACCGGTTTTGCCTGTAGCAAATAAGTTTTGTCGAGAGACACTTGTGTGTAGTAGTCACCATTCTGATCAAAAACGAACAGAGTAGTCTGGTCTACGTCACCCTTAACGGTGATATCTTTGTTATCGGAATAAGCTTTCAGTACAACAGAAAAAGGAGCCTCAGTCTGAGAATCAGCATTTTTAATTACGCTTTCATCAATACCTGAGTAAGAAGAATCGCTATCAGCGGAACAACTAGTGAAAGAAATTGCTGCCATCAGTGTGCAAACAATAAACAAACAATTTGTGAAAATTCTACCCTTTTTCATGACCTTAATTTTTTATATGCTTAAAATTACCCTATACTCAAGAGATTATTTCCGGTTAAGACCCTCATCAAAACCTTTTCTCTCATCTTAATGTTGCAAATATAGAGACTAAAATGATATGTGTATCGTATAGTGAGATAATAAAAGTTAAAGCAATCAAAATAATCGCCGAAAATATCAAAACAAGTGGTGTGAATGTCTCAAATAGGTGGTGTAAGTGTCGTTTTAGCCCTCGAATCAGTTTCTGATATTACTGTATTTATATCTTATTTGATAGGAATAGCCTGTGTTTGTGATACGAATACACCCGCTTTTGCCCTGCCGGTTAGTAATAGTACTTATTTCTGTTCCGGTCAATCCCATTATTATGCTAAATATTACTGATAAGCTGGTTTGAATATCGGAAATCGTGCGAAAAAAATATGATAATCATTTCTTTTTACGCAAATAATCTTGCGTTGATGTTCGCAAAACGAAAATTTATTATCATCTTTGCATAGATGATTATACACAGTTATGAGGAGGGTTTACTGTTGGTTCTGAAATACTCGGGAGAAAATTATCTTAGAAATTAAAATATATATATCATTATGAATAATAGAACTTTGTTCAGGAAGTGGTCTGTCTTTCTTGCATGCTTTGCTTTTTGCGGTCAGCAGGCATTTGCAGCAGGAGGCTCCGCCAGCCCTTTGGAGATAACTGTTCTTGTAGTAGTCATTCTTTTGGCATTGTTGTTTGTCCTGGCGGCTTTTTATTTGAGAAAGATGTATGCCGGTTTTTCGAGCCAGTCCCAAAAGGCGGTAAAGGAAAAGGAGTTGCTTGCCCTGAACCAGATTGAGATTGAGCAAAAAAATAATGAGTTGGAAGCTGCTAAGAAGAAGTTGGAGGAGCAGAAGGAGGCTATCGAGTCCAAAGCGGCAGAACTCGAATCTGAGAGAAATGAACTGGAATCTCAATATAATGTATTGTCAACAGCGAATAAAGAGCTGGTTCAGAAACTTTCCACGCAGGAGACGATGATCTCTACGCTGAACAGCAATAAAAAAGACCTGGAGCAGTTGCTCGTCACCAAGATCAAGGAGAGTGATGCCATGCAGCGGGAGGTTGCCGACAGGCTTTCGGAAGCCGAGTCCCGTTTGAAGGATGCCGAAATGATCCACGATAACTTCTTTATCGAGACAATCCACGAAATGCGTACACCTCTTTCACTGGTGCTCGGTTCATTGGCATTGGTGGTACAGAATAAGGATGAAGAAAAAGATATGTCCACCCAATTACTTTCGGCTTATCGTAATACACTTGCTTTGCAGGACCTTGCCGATCAGTTGATCGGAACCCGCCGGGCAAACGATGTCGCCAATTATCTGCGCATCGCCCGTTACGACCTGGTGGAAATATCCCGGCAGATATGCGACCTGTTTGTAGACTGGGTTGCGATGAATAATGTCGATTTCCAGGTCAATACCCAGACGGCTAAGTTATGGATCTGGCTCGACCGCCGTAAAATGGAATATGCTTTACGTACATTATTATCTAATGCATTTAAGAATACATTTGTTTATGGCAAAGTCACGCTGGATATTTCAGTCGTCAGGAAAGACGGGAAAGCATATTGCTCTCTGTCCGTGCAGGATGAAGGACTGGATGAGAATGAAAGTGCTCGCCGCGGTTTGAAGCAGGTGCACGATATGGTGGATGACATCGGCGGATTTTATAGCAACGAAACGACTTCGTCGGGCACTGTCTATACATTATTAATACCGTTAGGCAAACAACACCTGATGGAACGCCGGGTGGAATTTGTAGAACCCGAAGCTGACCTGGTGAGATTGAACGACCGTCAGAAGGAAGATATTGCCGAATTTATTCAGGTTGTCCCGCAGAAAAAGCTCACCGGCAAGAAAATCCTTGTCATCGACGACAGCGACCAGATCCGTTGGTTCCTGAAACATGTCTTTACTAAGGAATATGAGATTCTCGAAGCCCGTAATGGAGAGGAGGGAATACAAGTTGCCTTTGCCAACAATCCGGACCTGATCCTTTGCGACGTGATGATGCCTGTGAAAGACGGTTTTCAAACCTGCAAGGAGTTGAAGGCCGATCCGCGCACTTCGCAGACACCGGTTGTCATGCTGACGGCGAAGGTGGAGAGCGAAGACATCATTGTCGGTCTCGAAGCCGGGGCGGACGATTATATCACCAAGCCGTTCGATGTGGAGATTCTTCGCAGCAAACTGAACAACCTGGTGAAACGCCGCGAACAATTGAAGCAATTCTTCACCAAGTCGCTGGCAGGAACAAGCGCACCGAATACGGATGAAAGCGATTCCGGCATACCGAGCAATCCGTTTATGGACCTGGTTGTTAAAAACATCGAGATGCATCTTGACGATTCCACCTTTGAGGCAAAGGTGCTCGCAGACTCATTAAACATGAGTCTGCCGACATTGTATCGTAAAATTAAGCAATTCTCTGATTGCAGTATCCTGGAACTGACCCGTACGATTCGTCTGAAAAAGGCCGCCGAGTTGATCCAGACGCAGCAGTATTCGGTGCAGGAAGTCGCAGAAATGGTCGGTTTCAACGACACGGCCACCTTCCGCAAACGTTTCACGGAACAATACGGAACGACGCCTTCGCAATACGGGCAGCCGTAAGATCAGTATATAGTTATATTTACCTGAAAACCCGTTTTAAATGAGCACAAACTTCGTTTAAAACGGGTTTTTTCTCGTTTTAAACGAGATTTTTTGCATCATCGACCTTTAGAAGATGAATGTGTCGGTATTATTTTTTACCGTTTATAGCTTCCAACAAGAATTTGCCTGGTTTGAATTTTACGGTTGTTCTGGCCTTGATCCGTACCGGAGTGCCGGTCTTTGGATTACGTGCCATCCGGCTACTCTGCGGTCTGGGAATCAACGTTCCGAAGCCAATAAGGGCTATTTCTTCATTTTGGGACATTTTTTCAGTCACGATCTCCATATAGGATTCCAGGACTTTTTTTGCTTTTTGTTTGCTCAATCCGGACTTTTCAGCTAAAGCCTCAATGAGTTCTGCTCTGTTCATGGGTATTTATTTTAATGATTAATAATTCTGCAAAGCTAATGAAAACAAACTGTATAATAGAATGGTTCCGGCAAAAAATATAGATGTTTTTGACAAAATGATATTTAATGTGTCTTGTAGGTGGATTGTACGGAATGTAGCACGATATTGATTGTTTGCAGGCGATTGTAATAAGGTTATGTGTATCCGATGTGCTCTGTATATCGCGTGATAAGCGTCATAATATTCCATGTTAGTTGTGATTCTTGTTATAATGCTCGTTTAGGTGTCTTTTTGTATGAATTTTGATAGTTGACTGCGGGTGAATATTTCTGTGCTTCCGGAAGGAGAATATGTTCCATAACACGTAATATAGCGCTTGAAAAATTCAAAAAACGGGATTATTCTTCTTTAATTAACAAAAATTTGCTTTAAAACGAAATGAAATTTTGCTGCAGTCAAATTTTATTTCGTTTTAAACGGATTTGAAATTCGTTTTAAATGAACTTTTTTTTGTTTGCAGAGAGTTGAAAAGTTAGTTGTTATCGGATGTTGTGTTAATAAATGTGTATTTTGTTTTTCTAAAAGGGAGAGATATGGCAATTTGAATGTTACTGAATTTGCTATATCTTTATCATAAAGTTGGAAAATGCGCTTTTGTTGCTGCAAAATGCTATTAAAGTCGTTGGATAATACCGAACCTATCTGTATTTACATTGGCATATTCCTTCATTATTCTTATCTTTGTATTGGTACTTAAAAACGACGGAAATATGGAAACAATGCCGATCAGAAAACTCCCGGTAGGGATACAGGATTTTACAAAATTGCGTGAAGAAAATTTTTTGTATGTTGATAAAACGGCTTTGGTCTATCGAATGGCTGTTTCCGGAAATCCTATATTCCTGAGCCGCCCGCGCCGTTTTGGCAAAAGCCTGCTGCTTTCGACGCTCGAAGCTTATTTCCTCGGACGAAAAGAGGTCTTCAAGGGACTCGCTATCGAGCAGTTGGAAAAGGATTGGAAAGTATATCCGGTGCTTCATCTGAGTCTGAATGCCCAGTATTACGAGGATAAACGGAGTCTCGAACAAGTGTTTGAAGTTCATTTTATTGAATGGGAAAAGCAATACGGTAAAACAGATAAAGAAGTGGGCTATGCCGGACGTTTCATGCAAATCATTCGTCAAGCCTGTGAGAAAACAGGGGAGAAAGTGGTTGTCCTGATCGACGAATACGATAAACCGCTTTTGCGTACATTATTTAATGATGATCTACAAGACGTTTACCGTGAAATGCTGACCGGCTTCTATACCGTACTGAAAGATGCCGACCGCTATCTGCGTTTTGTGTTTATCACCGGTGTAACGAAGTTCTCACAGTTGGGAGTCTTCAGTAACCTGAACCAACTGATGGACATTAGCATGAATCCGGTTTATGCCAATATCTGCGGTTTGACCCGCCAGGAGATTGAACATACCTTTACTCCGGATGTAAAAGCGGTTGGCGAAATGAATGGTTTAACCTTTGAGCAAACGATGAATGAACTGACACGCAGATACGACGGTTATCGTTTTACGCAGATCAAGACAGAAGGACTATATAATCCGTTTAGTATTTTGAATGTGTTTAGCAGTCGTGTATTTCAGAGTTACTGGTTTGCCACCGGCACGCCTACTATGTTGGTCGATATACTGAAAAAGACAGATTATGACCTTCGGAAACTGGATGGCATAGAAGTACCTGCTGCTGCACTGACCGATTACCGGATGGATTTTCATAACCCGGTACCGATCATTTACCAGAGTGGGTACCTGACGATTAAGGAGTACGACCTCCTAAAGAACTTCTATGTACTCGGTTATCCGAATGCCGAGGTAGAATATGGGTGGTTAAATTTCATTACTCCCTATTACACACCTATGTCGGAAGCGAATGCCCCGTTTTATATAGGAAAATTCTGGGATGAGTTGCGTGAAGGTGATGTCGACAGTTTTATGGAACGCCTTCGCGCCTTCTTTGCCGGTATGCCCTACGAACTGAACGACAAGACGGAACGTCATTATCAGGTGATTTTCTATATTGTCTTTAAGCTATTGGGGCAATATGTCGATGTCGAAGTGCGCAGTGCCCGTGGTCGTGCCGATGCCGTCGTAAAAACAACAGATTATATCTATGTATTTGAATTCAAACTGAACGGTTCGGTAGACGAAGCCCTCCGTCAGATCGACGACAGAGGCTATCTGATCCCTTACGCAGCCGATGGCCGTCAGTTAGTCAAAGTAGGCGCCTCCTTTAACAAAGAAGATCGTAATATCGGTGAATGGAAAGCCGTTGACGGTTGACGGTTGACAGTTAACAGATGACAGTTGATAACTTCAGAAATGAAACAAAAAATCAGCAAAGCTTTCCGGAAAGGCGAAACATTGCTGATTTATATAGTTCTGGATTATAATTCGTTTATCTCTTCTATGGACAGACCGGTACATTGGGCTATCGTTTCGATGCAGATTCCCTGCTTTTTAAAATTGGTTGCAATCAGACGTTGTCCTTCGGCAAGACCTTCTGCTTTCCCTTCTGCAAGACCTTCCGCTTTCCCTTCTGCTTTCCCTTCGATCCAGCCGGTTTTGATCACGCTGCGCTGATAACGCAGTGCTTCCATATCTGCATAATATTGTCGCCGGTCTTTCTCATTTAACTGGTCTATGCGCAGGCGTTCGCGAGCTTCCTGTAAGCCATGAGCTGTGCTGTTCTGGTCGATCTCGCCTGTTTTCAGGAAAGCGATCCATTCATCGAGCGGGGTTTTGGCCTGTTGGTTGAAGCCGTCCACGCGTAATACGTAATATTCAGGAAAGATATCACCGGCTTCGTGGCGGACAAACTGCTCTTTCTGCCGGACAGAGAGTTGAAGAACGTCATTGTAATGGATACCTTTAAAGGTTGTTTTTCCATGATAGACATAATCTTTTCCCTGGCCTAACTCAAAATAAACGATGTTGATCGAATATACTTTACGGATAATACCATATTCCTGTCCTTCGTTGATGTAATCGGTGATGGCCTTGGACGCTCCGTAGAGCATACGGTGGAAATAATCCAGTTCGCGGTTGTTCTGAACTTCAATGATGATAAGTTCGCCTTTGCTGTCTTCAGCAAGCATGTCCACGCGGTTGAACTTATCCTCCGAGGTTTCTTTATTACCTTCGCTTTCCAGCATTTTGACAATACGTATCTCTTGCCCCAGTAAAGTGGACAAAAAACCTTCCAGCACAACAAAGTTCGACTTATTACGCAAAAGGCGCTTGACGGCCCAATCAAAATGAACCAATGCAGAATGATTTTTCATAGTTATTCTTATTTTATATGTTACTTAGGCAAAGATAAGTGATTTTCTCATGCCAGAGTCCTCTTTCTCATTTAAAATCAATTTATTTCCGCGGCTGCTCAAAAAATCTCCTCCTTCCACCCTCAAAAGAGATTTTTACCCCTTTTTTGAGAGTATTACAATTGTGCCAAAAAGCCTCAAAAGACCCGTTGAAAAACATTTAGAGTTTTACCGCTGATAATTGAGACTGATACCTATTTAGAGTTTTTTATGACCACCATACCTTTGCAATGTCATCGAGAAACAAATTATCGTATAGGGTAAAATGATAATCCTCTTATGGCTAAAACTAGTATTTATTAAACGTATTATATAACTTCTAAATTTTTAAGAATATGAAACTAAGAAATTTATTATTCGGTACAATGATCGCTTGTGCGTTCGTTGCTTGTTCAAACGATGACGATCCTACGCCAAATCCGGAAGGAAAAGGTGATGCAAAATTGGTTGTAGCTGTGAAAAAAAATCTTCAGACAAGAGCCAGTGAAAGTGAAACTCAGACTGACAACGAAAAGAAAATAACAGATTTGACAGTTGTTGTTTATGATGCTACCGGAGCTTATATTACAAAAAGTAGTTCACTTGTAAATTTTGATGGGGAAGCTACAAGTTCAAATAATGAAGTAGAAGTAGAAGGTTTAACTGCTGGTCGATCAGTGAAACTTCTGGTTGTTGCCAATGTTGGAGATATTGATTTTTCTTCTACAAACGCAAATTCTTTTCCTTCTCCTGAAATTGCAATTCCTGCTTCTGATGGTTTTTCTGATAGTTATTTGCCAATGAGTAGTGGTTTGACTCAAGCATTTACATTGAAGGAGGGCGACAATTATTACGGATACAGTGATGTTACTACGATTTCTGAAGAAGATGGAAATCTTAATACAGCCCCTGTTCCATTAATCAGAAATGTTGCTAGAGTTGATTTGGTTAGCTTGACTTTTGATATGAAACAAGCAACAAGCGTAGTGTATACAGCTGGAACTGCAACATTTACTCCTGAGAAAGCTTTTATTATGCATGGACGTTCAAAATCGAAAGTGGCAGATGTTAATAGTTCTGCTTGGTATTCATCAACAACTCCAACATGGGGTAGTGTAGTGGCAAATTATACAGCTACTAATGTTAATGATTATGTTTCAGGTATTAGTGGTTTTACAAATTTTACAGGTTCTACTGTTACGAACTATTCAAAAACATTGAGTAAAGATAGTAAGAAAACTCAAGATATATCACAGGCCAATAGTGAGCAAAAAATAAATTTAGCTGAAGGGCTTAAATTCTATGTATTTGAAAATGATCAAATAACAGGTACCGATGCAGATAACAAAAAAACAGGAAAAATGGCTACAAAGTTAGTAATCCAAGGTAAATTTTCTTTGACTAATGGTGTTACTGGCGATAAAACACAGTCAGTTGAAGAAAAAACGTCCTATTGGCCTATTACTATTGGAGCAGGAACTGTTTCAGGTTTAGAAGCTGATGGTATACATAGAAATGTAATTTATGAGATAACGGCTACATTAGCTGGACAAGGTTTAGATGATCCAACAGCACCAGATGAAGACAAATTTGCAGATTTATTCGTAAGAACAAAAGTTGTAGATTGGGGAAAAGCTACGCAAGGTTCTGTTGTTGAATAAAGATTTTGAATATATAAGAAGAGTCTCTGCCTTAGGTAGAGGCTCTTTTTTTGTCGGTAAACCTCGCACAATATAGGGAAAAGTATCAGTTTTAGTAAATTGATACTTTTGTCTATTAATATAGATACTTGCACCTATCTGAGAAACAAGGCTTCTTGGCTACTTTTGTAATGTGAAAATAAATGAAGCAAATGGGGTAAATAAAAAAATATATATATCTATGAATTTCAAAAACTATTTTCTTCTCGGATTATTATTGTGCGGAATATCTGCCTGTTCGTCAGACGATCCTGCAGGGCCTGAGGAACCGATTCTTCAGAAAGCAAAATTCGCTGTATCCGTAAAAAATGATCAGGTAGCTAAGCGTACTAAAGCAGGAAATACTGATTATGATAAAACAGTTAATAAACTGACAGTCGGAATATTTGGCGATTCTTGGAGTACGATTTATACACAAACACCGACAACATCCGTAGATGGTCAGTTTAGTCAGATAGGTCCTCAGGAGGTTTATGCTGGTGATGTTCAGGTGGTAGTTGTAGCTAATGCGAGTACCGAAGTTGAGGCTGCTTTAAAGAGCGCTAAAACGATGGAAGAATTTATTGCAACTCCGATAACATTGAGCGATGAGTATTCGGAAAACGGCCTGACGATGAGTAGCCAGGTTTTTGACGATATTAAAATTATTGCTGATAAGACCAATTATTTTGGATATGCAGAGAGTAAAGGTGATTTGCCATCTGTAGATGGGCAGACTGATGGCGTTGAAATAAAAGGAGATGGAGCTGTTAAATTAGTTCGTAATGTAGCTTCTGTATCTTTAAAATCAATTAATTTATCATCTGAAGGGAATTATAATAGTAAGTCTTTCCTTTTAAAAGAAGTTTTCGTTGCTAATGTGAAAAGCCTGTCACAAGCTGCTTCAAGGGAAGAATGGGGTAAGATAGAAACTCCGTTTACAATAACCGCTGATAATGATTATTTAAAATATTGGGTAGGTGAAATGTTTGAGGGAACGATGGATATGGGGACATATAAATATGGAACTCAGACTGAATCTGAAAATTTGAAAAAAGAAGAAACAGAGAATTGTTTACTAACCGACAGTTGGAACAAAATCCCGGCATCCATTGATTATCCTTTTTACGTATATGAGAATGTTAATGGAGAAACAAACAGCACAGGTAAAAATTATACTCTGTTTGTCGTAAGAGGTGATTATACTTATACAAGTAAGGGTGGAGGAGATATAACAGATAAAAACCGATTTTATGCTGTTATCGTTAATAATCCGGCAGATATGAATGCGAGCAATTACGAAGGCGTTGGAAAGCATAATTATGTGAAACGTAATTGTAAATATGAAATAAACTTGACCATTTTAGGTCCGGGTTCTGAAGTCCCTTATGATCCGATGATTTCTACTAACCTGAGTACTGCCGTTAAGGTAGAACCTTGGAATGTAAAGAATGTCCATGAGGAAGTTGAATAAGCTAATATTTGTAATAGGGTAAATAAAATAAACTATATCAAGTAAAATTAATTGTTATGAAACGCAATGCTATTATAAGACAACTTTTATTTCCGGCGCTCTGTCTGTTGGGAGTATTGGCTACCAGTTGTATCAAGGATGATTTGGACGAATGTTATAAACTTCGGTTAAAGGCAGAGAATATAAAGGGGGAAGATGTTACCGGATTGGGATATGTGTCGGCTGCATCACTCTATATCTTTGATGAGAATTTGAACTATCTTGAAACTCGTGTTCTGGATAAGGATTTTATTATTTCGCATGATGAGATCGTGCTTGATAACTATCCTGCTTCCCAAAAGCTGAATATCGTGGCTTGGGGTAATGTGAATGTGTTGGGAGATAAGCAGGAAGTATCCGAAAGTAAACGAATCGAAGATCTGAAAGTGATGTTGAAAAGCCAGAATAGCCTGGCCGTATTGCCGGATAGTTTGTATTTTGGAATCCAACAGGTACAAACAAAAGCGAGTGGGGGAATTACTGAGAATAAGGAGATTGTAGTCCATCCGAAAGTCGGCTCTGTAACGATTGAAACTATAAACCTGAAATACGGTTTGAGAAGTAAAGGTATATCATCGGTTAATGAATGTGACTTTTATCTGAACCGGACATTGAGTGGCTTCGATTACCAGGGAGAACAGATAGGTGACAGTGTCTATTACAATCCAGCCAGTGTTCCCAATGATAAAAATACAGGTGAGTGGAAAACTCCGAATTTGCAAACCGCTTGTCCGGGTGACGGTCTGGGAGTGTCTCTTGATATCAACGGTATTAATCTGGGCAGTGCTACGCATGACCAGGATAACAAGCCGATTGCCACTAAAGCCGGTGAAAATACCCATATCGTACTTGAATTTGCAGAAGACGGAACTTTATCGGCCCGTGTACAAGTACGTCCTTGGGGCGAAGTAAACGATCATATTGAATTTTAACAAAACAGATCATGAAAATAAAACAATTAAAAGCTCTTTTGTTGACGGGTACTTGCTTATTGGCTTGTCTGGCTTGTTCAAAAGACGATGATCCGAAGGTTGATACGACGGCCGATGCAAAATTGGCTATTGCTATCAAGGCGGCCGGGGTAAAGACTAAAGCTTACAATCCGGATGATAAGAATGAATTGCAGGGTGAGGCTAATATAAATAATTTGGCAGTAATCGTGTTTAGTGCCGACGGTTCGGAGGTATACGGTTCAAGATGGGAGCCGGTACAAACGGAATATACGGCAACATTGACAGATGTGCCAGCCAAGTCGAATAATGCACGTATCGTGATTGTTGCCAATATCCCGGAAAATGTAGTCGACGGCATAACCTCTTACGCAGGTTTCCAGTCGGTGTTGGTTGATCTGGCCTCCCAGTCACAGACAAGTTTGGCTATGAGTAGCCGGGTGATCGATACGGATAAGCCGCTGATTGCAGGTGACAACTATCTGGGATATACTTCTATGGGGGATGACAATATCAACGGAATATCTTCTCCGATCTATTTAACCCGTGTTGCTTCCCGAATTGATTTGGTCACAGTAGATACTAAGTTTGCCGGAACTAAACTTGAGGGAAACTCAGTAAGACTTGAACAGGTCTCGGTTATTAACCGTAAGACTCAGGCACATTATTTTAGTGAAGCCGAATGGGGCGTAGTAGAAGTAGATGGAAACTTGGATAATTCTCCGGTTGTTTCTATGAATTCTACAATAAACGATGCCAATTCATTGACAGGAACAAGCTATGTTACTTATGTAATGGAAAATTCCGAAACAACTGCCCCTACCAGTATACAGCTAAGAGCCAGCCTGGTAAATGCCTCCGGTGATATAACGCAGACTAAGACTTTTACCTCACCGATCAACTTGAACGGTGTAGACTTGGGATACGGTCATAACTTGATCAAACGTAACTACGTTTACCGTGTATGGGTTACCTTCGGTGAAAACAGCTTCGATCCGGAAGAGCCGACCTCATTACTGGTTCGTGTGGAAGTGGTAGACTGGGGACAGGTTTATCAGGATGTCGTGATCGATTAACAAGATATAAACGAAATAAGTAAAAAATTAAAGATATGAAACTCAAACATTTATTTTTAGCTGCATTAGCCGTTGGTGCACTGGCTTCCTGCTCTGACGATGGTAATGGTCCGGAGATTCCTGAAATGAAACAGGTTGATACCTACTTGTCGATTACGGCTACAGCGAATAACAAGACGGTGACAAAAGGAAATGTTACATCTGGAGAGGATGAAGCAGGCACTGCCCAGGAAGATTTTATTAATACACTGACCGCTTATGTCTTTTATGAAGACAATGGGGCGCTGGCTACAACAAAGACAGTGACAGCAAAGGACGGTGAGTCTATTGATAAGATTGAAGATATAGTAGTCAAAGTGGATGCACAGGATGCAGGTGAGGTTTCGAACACAAAATTAGTCGTTTTTTTATTGGCTAATGTAAAACTTGCGTCTTCGCCGGCAAATTTGGAAGACTTTAAAGCGAACAGCTTTTTTACAGGGCTTGAACAATATACTTATTCAGGAGTTCATTCAACAACGGGCGAAAGTCAGCAATATTTGCCGATGAGTAGTGAAATGTTGAGTGTTTCCAATTTAATAGCTGGAACGGCTTACCATAATTGGGTTGAAAAGAATACTGATGGTAGTAAAACAGTAATATATGTTGACGGGAATGGAAAAGTGTTGACCGGAACTAGTGGAAACTGGACTGCGGGGGATGATGCGTATGACTATTCAAATAAGATACCATTGACTCGTTATGTTGCTCGTATCCAATTGGAAGAATTGCAAGCAAACTTTACCAATAATTATGAAGATGCGACATTTACATTAACGAGAGTTTCTGTTGCGAATGCCAGTAATGCATCTAAACTTTATAGTGAGTCTAGTTTTGGATTAAAAAAAGTGTTGGAAAAAGAAGATGTTTATGATCAGACAAACACTTTTTATCGGGGGCATCCGGTTCCTGATATTGATCGTGCTGATTATTTCATTGCTGCAGGAAAAGTGCTGGATGGTTTGAAACATGATTACCAGGAGAGCGTCACTGTATCGAATGACAAACCTATTGTTTTTAAAGGTGCAGATCTTGGTGAAATAACTTCAGATGGAACTGAATCTAATGTGAAAATGCCTTGTTTCTATGTCTTTGAATTTAATAATTATGCAATAGGACAGGACGAAGGTAAAAGTGGAGATATTTTAGATGGTGGCAAAACAAAGGAAATCTATACAACTTTGATCATTACCGGAAAGTGGAAGAATGGTGTTATAGAAGGTGAACGTAATTTCCGTATTCCAGTACGATATGGCAACGGGGAAAAAGAATATGGTGTAGAGCGGAATAACATCTATAAGATACATGCTACTTTAACTGGCGAAGGTACTGACAATCCAGATAAGAATATGTTGAATGCCAATCTCAGTGTCAGTGTTATAGTGCAACCTTGGGAGGTTGTCAACCAAAATGAGGAGGATGTTAATTAAGCTTCGTATGAAATATTACAAAAAAGGCAGAGGTATTTTGTATCTCTGCCTTTTTTGGTCTTAATATATATGTATAAGTTTCATCCTGATGGGTGGGGCTATCAAAACCCTAGAATATCATTTCCCAGATATGAATACCTCTTTTTGGAGGGGATATCTTCTTTTTATCGGCATTTCTATCGCTTTTAAATGGCACATCTATCAATCTGCATCCTTGGTATTTTTACCCCTTAAACTTGAAACTTCCGCCTATCGCCATTCGTTGATAATCGCTATACATTTGCAGTGTAAGTCAGATGTAAACGACTTTTAATATAGGGTAGTAAAAAAACGAAATTAACTTATAAGGTTATGAAACTGAAAAATATAATATCAATCGTAAGCTTTCTTTTCATCGTAGTTGCCTGTTCAATGGAAGAGGATACAATGATGAACGATATCAACAAAGAAGTTCAAGAATCATCGAAAGCTGTTGCTACATTTAATATTTCTTTTTCTACTCCGGCTCAGGCTGGAGTGCAAACACGATCTAGTAGTATTAGTAGTGGTGAATCTGTACTTGGCACAGAGAATGAATATAGTGTAAAGAATTGTTACGTTGCAGTCTTTGATGCAGTCGATGGGAATTTATTAGCTTCTTGCTGGAATGGAAAAGATGAAATGGGAACTGGCTCTATTAGCGATAAATTAGTAACTTACTCTTTAAATAAGACCATAACAATCAAGGTTCCAGAAAAAGAAACAGATCGTCCGAAATTACGTTTTGTTGCCGTAGCCCAAATTAATCCTAATGAGGGACAATATGCAGAAATGAGTAGTTTGGAGGATTTACAAAACTGTACAACTTATGATGACTTGATGAATTGTCCACTGCAAGAACAACCAACTGTATTGGTTAAAGTTGGTGAAGTGATAATGTCTGATTATAATGCTACAACCTCTGTGGTTAATAATATAAGTAGTAAGGTTGAGATTCCCGTTTATCAGCGTTCTGCAGCAGTAGAATTGACTTCTTTTGAGGTTGAAAATGGAAACGATGTTTCAGTTGTTGGTCTGCAATTAATAAATGTGGCGTTAACAGCAAAAGTTAAAGGCGCTATTACTGACGATATAGAGAATCCTTATCCGATGTATGGAAGGGATACACGTTTTTATGCTTACGAGAATCCGGCTACTAATTCAACAAAAACAAAATTGGTTATAACATATAAAACGGGTGGCGTAGAGTATGAAAGAACTTATACAATTAAAACACCTGCAAATAATAATCTGGGGTATGTTGAATCTGTGGAAGCGGGTAAGTTATATAAACTGCATGTGAAAATTACTCACGTATCAGAAGATGTAACATTTGAGATTGTGGATTGGATTCCGAATACAATTGATTTGGGTGAAATCAACGGATCTAAAAATTAATAATAACAAGGGTAAAATTTAATATTATGAATATAAGAGAAATATTAGGCTTAATCTTGCTGTTTATATTTGTTGCCTCTTGTAGTGAAGAGTCTCCAATAGACGAACATCCGTATGAAACTGGCACATTCACGCTTCAGTTTACAATGAATGATGGGGTGAATACAAAAGCAACAGCAGAGATTTCTGGTGCAAATGAAGTACCAGGACATGCAGATGGATATAGTTATTCAACAGAATCAGAATTGAAAGTGAATAACTGTTTTATCGCTGTTTTTGCAAAAGGAGACGATGACGCATGGAGTAAAAAAATATATGCAAATCTCCATACTGGTATTAATACTCAGAGTGGTTCTTTTACCATCCTGGGTTTAACGCTTCCAATCAAAACTGATTTAATGGTGATAGCTATTGCTAATTGTCCGACAGATGGAAGCCTGACTTCATCAAACAACTCCGATATGGTGAATTGGAGTTATTCGGATTGGAAATCAGCTTCTGTTTTAAGTAAAGAAAGATTTGATACAGAGCATACTTATTATACATTTAATCCTGAATCATTAATAAAGCAAGGAGAATGTGAAATGAGATTTAATGCATCCGGGAATTTGATTGATGCAAACGACCAAGTAAAAGAAGGCGTTTCTCCGGTTGTTCCTTTATCACAATTGGCAGCAAAGGTTCGTTTGAACCTGAGTGTTTCTGATAAAATGTATTTTAAAATGACTGATGGAATACAAAAGGATGAATCTAAATACGGAGTAAGTATTAGTAAGATAAAACTTTATTCAGGTATTTGGGAGTATAAAGTCGGTAATTCTGATTCGTTTTTTGATGCATATTATAAGAAAGCATCTGGTTCTTCTGTTCAGAAAGTAGATGATATTGTTTTTTATACTTATGAGCAACCTCATTATGATGATGATAAATCAGGGTTAACAGTTCAGATGACAGGGCAGATGAGTAAAACACAGGATGGAGCGTTTTCTGTGGAGAATACTTATACTTTATATATAAATCCAGCTATAACAAAAGGCCTTGTACGTGGAAATTATTATGAGGTAACAGGTACATTAAAAATGGATCAAAGTGTTATTACGAATTTGAACTATGAGGTGGTCTCATGGAATGAAGAAACGGTGAATATTCCATCTTTTAATTAAACAGACTTAAAATATACGAAATATGAAACTATACAATAATATATTAGTGCTTTTACTCGGATTGTTTCTGTTAAACTCTTGTGTTGATGAAACGATTGTTAAAAAGGGTAAGGAAGTGATAGAAGGTATTCCTGTAACGGCTAAATTATCGTTTGTTGCTGAAGGAGTTGCTGAAAAAGTGGTTACCAAAGGTGTTGTTTCTACCAATGCAGAGTACAAAGTTTATGATCTGTATGTATTTGTGTTTCATTCGGACGGAACATTCGAAAAATCGTTTTCGTTTGCGTATGGAGACTTGCAAAATGTAACAGAGAAAAATGATGATAATAACCAGGCAACAACTGGTACAATCTCTTTAGACGGGATTATATCGGAGAATAATAAAAAGATATTTGCTATTGCTAACTTGTTTGGTGCTAAGGCCTATGAAGCTTCTAAAATATTGGGGGAGTTACAGTCGGTAGATGATTTAAAGGAGTTGTCGGCAGCTTTGACTGATAAAAATGCTCCGGTAGATCGTGGAAGTGGGCGTTTTTTGATGAGTGGATCTTTTGCTCAAAATGGTAAAGATGTGGGTTCTCTTACCGGAGGAACAGTTTCTATTGATGTGGATGGTCGGCCGACTACAGAAGGTAAAATTTATTTAGCCAGAATGGATTCACGTATTAAGTTTAATGTAAAAGTTAGCGAAGCAGATGGGTTGAAGAAAACATTTACTCCCAAAGGATACCGTGTATTGAATGTCCCGGTTACTTCGTATGTCTTTGAAAGGAATTATTCAGATAAGAAAGGGAGTACACATGACAGTGCAGGAGATGAAACCAGTAGTCCTGGTGATTTTTACTCAGATACAGAAGCTTCCAAAGATGATCCATATGAAAATTTTGATCAGACATTGCAAGACGAGGAAGATAATATAATTGGCGGAGACTTTGTTTTTTATATGTTTGAAAACCGTAAGCGGGCATTGAACCAAATTACTGATTACAATGAAAGAGAAAGACAGCAAAAAGATGGTAATGGAAAGAATGGCGATTATGTAAATGCGCATAAATATGCTACGTATGTAGAGATGATAGGTTCTTATTACGAACAATATCTAGGAGATGATGGAACTTTGAAAGAAAAAACGGCGGAAGTGAAATATACAATTCATTTGGGTTTCCTCAAAGATAAAGCCGACGATTTCAAGAGCGAAAGAAATTGTTCCTATACCTATAATGTAACAGTAAAGGGAGTAGATAATATCGAGTTAGAAGTTGAATCTTCTAATGATGAAACACCGAATGATGTAATAGAAAAACAACCAGGTGCTGAAGGCGATGTTGTAAAATCAGATCAATTCTATTTTGTAGATGCGCACTATACTACACATACGATTGTTTTTAATAAAGGAAATGTTTCTGCTGATGCTTCTTTCCGAGTAAAAACACCTTTTGATAAAGATGGAAGAGGTGATAAAGCAATAGATTACAAGTGGGTTTGGTTTGTGCAAAATTCTAAAGAAAGAAATGGTGGCGGAAGTGTCAATAAGTATACGTATAGTGAAAAAAAATACAAGAAACTTTACGATGATAAAATAAAAAATGTTTATCCTGCTTATAGAGTTCTAGACCTGTCTTATTCTGCTTTAGATGATTATGATGAGGGAATTAAAGTTCCAGTCTCAAAAGAAACTAATTTTAGAGTAGATGCAACCACTATAAAAAAGGGAGTTTGGTCTGGTTGGTATTATGAGAAATGTGGTATAACTCAGACTTCAATTCAAACAAAATATACTTACAATAAAGATTTTACGGAGTTTCCTTCGGATAATAGTAAGCGTCTTGATATTAAAACATTGATCCAGAAACTAAAGGATGACAAGAACAAAGATGTTGATGAAAATTCAATATATGATTCAGATGGTAATGCCGTATTTACTGTTTTTGTCGATGAATATTATTATGATGCTGATCCTACGGGAAAGACTACTGGTTCTCCTCATTGGAGTAAGTTTGTAAATAAGGAAAACCGTGAAATGCATATTCTTTGCGATACGGAATATAGTAAAGATGAAGAAAGTAGTTTGACTAAATCAAACTTCTTAATAAGCCAGAAGTCTATTAAAACGTTCTATAATGATAACGCTTCTACAGGTTGGGGGGTTGAGTCTGTAAATGAATGTGCTTATGCTACTGCAAAAAAGGATAATAAAACGTATTTGAATGGAAGATTGCCTGTTGAAAATTCGAATGTGCTGATGTCGGAGTCAAAAGATAATGGACGATATAATATGTTCAAGAATATAGGTTACAAAGCCGATGCGAGTTGGTGGGATTATATTGTATCGACAACCAATCAATTGAAGAAGAAAGAAAATGTAGCCCTTTTGCAGCAAGCTTGTCTTCAGCGAAATCGTGACTTAAACGGAGATGGTAAGATTCAGCATGATGAAGTACGCTGGTACTTACCTGCAATAAATCAAATGACAGGCTTATTTTTAGGGAAAGATGCGCTTCCTGTGGATGTTCAATTGTTACCAAATGGTGAAACTGTGACGCGAACTGAAGGTCAAGATAATAGTGGTAATTATCGTGATTATCATTTTACTAATAGTAATAATATTCAGTTTTGGGCAGAAGAAGGTGCTGCTACTGGTTCTAATAGAATGAATAACGGATATTGGAATTATCGTTGTGTCCGTAATTTGGGGATTAATTATAATAATCATAAAGAAGAACCGACACAGACAGATGAAGTAATCAAGTATGTTTCTAAGGAGACGGCTACTGGAGGGGTACTTCTTGATTTGTCTAATGTTAACCCTAAAGCTTTGAGAAAAACAGATGATAAAGGACAAGAATTGGTAATTGGAGATGAATTGAGTGAGTATAATCGTCCTTATATGTCCTTCATTGTTAAGGATGGGCTTACAAATAATGTAATAACCAGTGAAAGTATTTATGCGAATACGGTTGTATCTCCTTGTCCAAATGGGTGGCGCATTCCTAATATGCGTGAGCTGACATTGATCCGAGCTTTTAGTGGATATTCTTCATCTTCAATGATATTTTCTAATACGAAGTCCTCTTTATCTTATAAAAAAGAGTTGGGTATTGTTTATAATTTGAATACTGATGGAAATATAACCTTAAGTAAAGATACTAAGTCGGCCAAAGTTCGTTGTGTGAAAGATAAAAAATAAGAATGTAGATTTTCTATACTAATGATATGTGTTGAATATCAGTTATAAAATAGTATTATAAAATATATAGTGTAAATGTGAAATACGGGATTCAATACGAGTTCCGTATTTTTCATTTTTCCAATTTGGATATTCTACTTTCAGTATGATATCTTATTGGCTAGGTCATCATTTTATTTTTGTATAATTCAGCTAATGTGAAGATAGTGTCATGGAAAAACATGTGGAATAAAATTTAGGTGTCCAAATTTATCAGAATTATCCCATATCCTTTGACTCAGGATGGCGGTTCTTTTTGTAGTTATCATCTCCTATTAACGGTACAAAAAAGCAATTAAATGAAAAAAGTGCCGTTTCGTCACGTGAAAACACATAGGTCTTCAAGGCCGTAACCTCTCGCCGTATCTTTGTTTCATAATCATTTAAAACAAAATAGTATGGCATTAAAGTATGTAATAAAGAAAAACGTATTCGGTTTTTGCCTTTTTTCAACAAAAAGTGCCCGAATGTTCCCGAATAGTCCCGTATCCTTCCGTAGGATCCCTCGGCCCCTAACCGATGTCCTATCTTTGTAACATTATCAAGAAACAAAGCTTTGACGGTGTTTGGATGAAAAAACGGTTGCGATTAGGAACATATATGGCAGTAAACCGATTTATTCCTATTTAAACCTTCTTATCCCGCACTAAACCGTTCTATCCCGTTTTCATCGGAACAACCTACTGTACCTTTGTTTCGTAATCATAAAACAATAATAGTATGGCATTAAAGTATGTAGTCAAGAAAACTGTTTTTGGTTTCGATCAAACCAAGACAGAGAAATATGTAGCCCGCCCTCTGCTGGCCGGTACAGTGAATTATCCCGAGCTTTATGAACAGGCCGCCAAACGTTGTATGGGAGTGTCGAACAGTGTGATAAGAATGGTTATCGACGATTTGATCAAGGTGTTGGAATGGAATCTGCTCAATCACATGTCGGTGAAGTTGGATGATTTCGGGACGTTCCGTCCGGGACTCGGATGTAAGCCTCAGAGTGAGGAAAAGGATGTGAATGCAGATGTTTTGTGCCGTCGCAAAATAATCTTTACCACAAGCGGAAATTTCAAAAGGATACTGGATAATGCAAGTGTCCGGAAGTCCGAAAAACGATGAATTTGTAGTCTATTTTTTAATAATCATTTAATAACAAATCAGTATGGCATTAAAGTATGTAGTTAAGAAAACTGTTTTCGGGTTTGATAAAACCAAGGCAGTGAAGTATGTAGCCCGCCCTCTGTTGGCAGGTACGGTAGATTATTCCGCTCTTTGCGATCAGGTAACCAAGGTTGGTATGGCGCCCCGTGGCGTAGTGAAAATGGTGACTGACGGTCTGATCGATGCTATCATGTGGAATCTGGAAAATCATTTGTCGGTGAAGCTGGGTGATTTCGGGACGTTCCGTCCTGCTTTCGGCAGCAAGAGCCAGGATACGGAAGAGGCCGTGAATGCAGAAGCTTTGCGCCATCGTAAAATCATCTTTACTCCGGGTTCTTATTTCAAGGGGATGTTGAGTGATGTAAGCATCCAGAAGTTCGAAATTCCCAAAACTGATGAAACCGGCGGTTCTCAGGGCGGCGGTTCGGAAGATCGTCTGGAAATCGAATAGGTTTCGCCGGAGTAAGTAACGTATTAAAGTATCTAAAATATTGCTGTTTCAGAGAAGCAGTGAGAACAGGAAAAAAGCTTCTTTTATGAGTTTTTATTGGGATCAATACGTTGTTTATTAGAATGTTATTGCGTTTTGATGTCCTGTTTTTATTGCTTTTTACCCCTTTGAGCATAGTATATCTTTGCAGTGTAATCGATTATTTATTGAAAACAAAGAATTCATTATATCCTTTTTTATAATCATTTAAAAATAACTAGTATGGCATTAAAGTATGTAGTTAAGAAAACTGTTTTCGGGTTTGATAAAACCAAGGCAGTGAAGTATGTAGCCCGCCCTCTGTTGGCAGGTACGGTAGATTATTCCGCTCTTTGCGATCAGGTAACCAAGGTTGGTATGGCGCCCCGTGGCGTAGTGAAAATGGTGACTGACGGTCTGATCGATGCTATCATGTGGAATCTGGAAAATCATTTGTCGGTGAAGCTGGGTGATTTCGGGACGTTCCGTCCTGCTTTCGGGAGCAAGAGCCAGGATACGGAAGAGGCTGTAAATGCCGAGGTTTTGCGCCATCGTAAAATCATCTTTACCCCGGGGGGGTATTTCAAGGGTATGTTGAACGAAGTAAGTATCCAGAAGTTCGAAATCCCCAAAACCGATGAAACCGGTTCGGGCAGTAGCGAAGGCGGTGGTTCCGACCGTCCGGAAATCGAATAGGAACTATTCTTTTTCTGATTAACAAAGCAGGCATGGACCGGATAACGGGGGCGTGCCTGTTTTGTTTTTTCTTAAATGGAAGAATCAGGTTAGAACCAAGATTCATTTATCATTATAATGACCATAGGCATTGACAATAAGTACATCAATTTTATCTTTGTGGATTTCGTAAACCAAGCGATGTTTATCTGTTATTCGGCGTGACCATTTGCCGACGAGATTGCCTCGTAGCTGTTCCGGCTTTCCTGTTCCGATTTCCGGATGTTCCATCAATTCAACAAGTAGTTTTGTCAGCTTTTTATATGCAGAGGGTTCGTTCTTTTTTAGCAAACGGATGTCATCAATGGCATCATCAGTGTAAGATAAGTTAAAACTCATAACCCTTCCAATAGTCTGAATAATTCATCTTTCCCACTTATGGTAGTCACTTTTCCGGCCTTTGCTTGTTCGCTAGATTGCAAAATACGGTTTATATTTCTTTCATCGGAAAAAAAAGGATCACCTGATGGACTTGGGTTATTTAAGGCTGCATCAATTGCTTTTGCTTGTTCTAGCAAGACATTTTCCAAATATTTTTTCAAACTTATTCCTTTTGCAGCAGCAGCCATCGCCAAACTTTTAACCGAATCAGATGGAAGATCTACTGCTTTTCGTTGTTTAAATAACTCTGTTGTATTCATATTCTAAATATTATGAGTACAAATATATGCAAAAAATACAATGTGTATATAATGATAATATATGCATAATGTTATTTTAACGATTGCACGATGGAAAGATTTTATCGCTTTCCGGTTCGGGTAGTGGCGAAGGCAATAAATATTTATGTATCTCTCTGATTTGTGTTATAGTATGGCTATATCTTCGAGAGAAAGTCCGGTATATTGGCTGATAGTTTGCGGATCCAAGCCTTTGGCTTTCATGTTAAATGCTATAGCCTTAGTGGCTTTTAGGCTACCTTGTTCAATTCCTTGCTCAATCCCTTCTTCCTTGGCAGCACTTAGGACGTCGTTTTGGATCATTATATTTTCTAAGTGACGGTCGTAGGCTTGACGTTCCTGAGGGGGCATATCGTAATAGCGAAGTTTTTCGCGCGCTTCGGGAAGTCCCGGGGCTTTGGCTTCGGAGGATATTTTCCCGGTTTTCAGGTAAGTGATCCATTCTTCTAAAGGAGTTACGGCAAGTTTATTGAATTCGTTGACGCGTATCAGATAGTATTCCGGGAAAATTTTATCCGGTGTTTTTCTGATGATGGCATTCTTTTCTTTTAGACTGATTTCGAGTTCATCATGGGTGTTGAGTCCGCAGAAGCGTGAAGAACCCTTGTAAATATAGTCTTCTCCTTTTCCCATATCGAAATAGATGATACTGATGGAATAGATTTTTTTTATGGATGAGTACGAGTCTCCTATATTAATATGTTCGGTAATTGCTTTCGCTACCCCGTAAAGAATGCGTTCAAGATAATAAATCTCATGTGTGTTTTGTATCTCAATGATGATGATATCGCCTTTACTGTTCTTTGCTTTGATATCGACACGGTTGAATTTATCACTCTCGTCTTCCATGTTTGCTTCACTTTCGAGAATTTCCATGATATGAATATCTTCTTCCAAAAGAGTTTTGAGGAATCCTTCGAGCACGTCGAAATTCGCTTTGTTGCGTAAGAGCCTTTTTGCGGCCCAATCGAATCGGATGTAATTTTCTTCTTTCATAGTTGTATAATATATTGATATTTATAATTATACAAATATACGACATTCTTGGAATACCATTCGCGAAAGTCACTGCTTTTTGAGAATGAAATCCAAGAAAATCGCAACTTTCGCAGATTATGTTTTGTCGGTATTTCTATCCGTAGAGGCGAGGTGAGGTGGTGTTTCTATCAAAACCGGCTAATTTGGTAGAAACACCCTATTAACTTGAAAGACTTGCCTATTATTTGGAATAAAGTAAATAACTACTTTTGTAAACGTTGAAAATCTTTCTTTTTAATTAGATTTGCAGGGTAAATGAAATTATAATAATAATGTATATGAAAAAAGTACTTTTCCTCTTTTTGCTTTTGGCAGGTATGACGAATGTCTATGGACAGAAGTTTGCGGTGAAGTCTAACTTGCTTTACGATGCTACTGCTACCATTAACCTGGGAGTAGAGGTCGGATTGAGCAAAAAGTGGTCGCTGGATTTGTCCGGTAACTATAACGGCTGGATGCTGGGAGACGAAGCTCGTTTTAAACATTGGCTGGTACAGCCGGAAGCACGTTATTGGCTGTGCGAGAAATTTAACGGACATTTCTTCGGTGTGCATGCTCATTATGCTGATTATAATGTGGGTGGTCTGAAGATTCTGGGTGAAAATATGGAAAATCACCGTTATCAGGGACATCTGTATGGGGCAGGTCTGTCGTATGGTTATCAGTGGTTGCTGAGTAACCGGTGGAGTATGGAAGCTGTGATCGGTGTGGGTTGGGCGCATTTGGAGGACGACAAGTATCCGTGTGCTGTTTGCGGCTCTATCGAGAAAAGCCGTACCAAGGATTATTTCGGCGTGACAAAAGCCGCTCTTTCCTTTATTTATTTCTTTAAATGATCGGGACAATGAAAAACAGAAAGAATATCTATATAGCAGCCGCTTTGTTGGTGGCCGGTGTGGTTCCAACAGGAGCACAAACGGGAAACAGTCCGATCAGTGTCGCTTGCAACGACCTGATGCAGAAAGGGGATTCACTTTATATCGATGCAACAATCCGGGTGAAGGGTGACCTGATCGAATCGCGTAAGTCATTGACATTGACTCCACTGTTGGAAAGTGCAGAACAGAAAGAAGGACTTCCTTCCATATTGCTGAACGGAAAAAATCGTGCAAAAGTTTATAAACGTGAAGTCGCGTTGAAGAACTTGCAAGATGAACCGCGTTATCAGGTTCTTCGGGCCAGTGACGCTTCGGAGCATACTATTCCTTATAAAATGGTGATAGCCTGGGAGCCATGGATGAAAGATGCCCGTTTCATTCTGGCACAGGATCTGTGCGGTTGTGGAAAAGAAGAAGCGGTGGGTCCGTTGCTGATCGCCGATAAGATTCGTATGGCACCGACGGAACGGTATAAGGTGCAGCCGACACTGGCATATATTTCGCCGGAGGCTGAAACTGAGAAACATCGTGCCGAAGTGGGAACTGCTTATCTGGATTTCCAGGTGGGAAAATCGCAGATCTTGCCGGATTTCCGTAATAATGCGTCTGAATTGGATAAGATCAACAGTACGATCCGTTCGGTAACGTCGGATAAGAATATCACTCCGAAGGGTATTATATTAAAAGGTTATGCTTCGCCGGAAGGTTCGTATGCTTCCAACGACCGTTTGTCGGATAACCGTGTGAAGGCTTTGCGCGATTATATCCGTTCGAAGAATGATTTCCCGCAGAGTTTCTTTACGCTGGAAAACGAACCTGAAGACTGGGCCGGTTTCAAAGCGCAGGCAGAGGCTGACTATGATATGCCGGCACGTGACGAAGTGCTTAGTATTATCAACAGTGACTTGCAGCCCGACCAGAAAGAGGCTAAACTACGTGCTTTGAAAAGCGGATCTGCTTTTAGTTATGTTTTGAAAAATATTTTCCCGTCGTTGCGCCGTTCGGAATATCGTATCGACTATACGGTTCGTGAGTTTACGGTAGAAGAAGGTCGTGAGATTATCAAGACCCGTCCGCAACAATTGAGTCTGAGTGAAATGTTTGCCGTAGCCAACAGCTATGAAACGGGAAGCAAGGAATATAATGATGTATTTGAAATTGCTGTACGCATGTACAGTTCTGATCCGGTGGCTAATCTGAATGCTGCTAATATCTCTATAGGAAAAGGTGATTACGAATCCGCTAAAAAATATCTGTCGAAAGCAGGTAATTCGGCTGAAGCAATCCATGCCCGTGGCGTTATAAAATTAATTGAGGGTGATCTTGATGGGGCAGAAACTTTGCTGAAACAGGCAAAAGAAGCCGGTGTGATAGACGCAGCAGCTAATTTGAGAGAATTACAGAAGAAAAGAGATGATAATGCTTTATTTGATAGTTTCAACATGCATAATTGATATGTATACCGTGTGGAATTATAATAAATAGAGTCTATTTTTGCATCAGAATGATTTATGGAAAAGCATAAAAATAATAATATGGAACATGCTGCACAAGTCGAATACGTTTTAGTAAACGAGATTGACAACCAGAACGGAGTGCATCTGTATCTGGAAGGAAATAAATGGTGCGCCTATGAACGTTCCGCTTATTATCTGGCTCAGTTGAAAGTGCCGGTTGTAATAAAGAAGGAAATAGTTCGTGACGGATATGACGTGATTCTGTTGAAAGCTTTTTTTGAAGTGGACGACATGCGTTTGCCTCTTGCTCCGAAGACTATTTTGAAACAAGTGGCTGACGACAAGCTCTTATTTCAGTTGAACGATCAGATCGATGGCTTCCCCGAATGGAAGGCTTGTCAGCTGAATAAATTACCAGCATAAAAGGTGAAGCCGTGAGGCTTCGGTTAAGTATACTAAGTTGTAAAATTGAGGGTGTATTAAGTCCCCGGAAGTGAGTGGTTATCCTTCCGGGGCATTTTTTTTTAATTGAAAATTGAAGATTGAAAATTATGCGGGGGACTGGAAATAGATGATTAATCGGGCATCGGGGGATAAGGTGAGGGTAAACTCGGTTCCCAGGGCTTCGTTGAGGGAGCCTTGCCACCAGGATGTCAGGCGCCGTCGGGTGATGGGCCATCGGAGGCCTTCGGTGGTTATTTCTCCGCAGGGATACATGGAAAAGATGGATATTTGCTGGCCGGGTGTGCATGGTAGCGTTGTTGTCCGGAGGACAGGGATGAAGCGACCGTAATCGGAGAGCATTTCCACGACTTCGAATAGAGGAGCAAAGTCTGTCAGCAGGGAGATATTTCCGAGTGTATGGTCTTCGCGAAGTCCCGTAGCTCCGAGAATCAGTATTTTCCGGTAACCGGAAGCGTGGGCGAAACGTACAGCCTTGGTCAGATCGTTTATCTCCTGGTCTTCCACGGTATGGATACGGTCGGCATATAGCCGGAGCATTTCCGATGGAATACTGTCCAGGTCACCGACAATGGCCGACGGGACCAACCCCCTTTCATGAAGGTTCTGCACGGCCCCGTCGCAGGCAATGATGACGGGTGTTGCTTTTAATAATTCCAACGGCCCCGCTGTTTGCGGAAAACTGCCGTTAGCAACTACTACACAATCATATAATGTTTCCATTTGTATTTATTCCTTTCTTTAAACTTTATTCTTTTAATTCAGCTTCAATTTCTTCTATTGAAGGCAGGCTTCCCTTGAAGTCTTCCGGACATAGGCGAGTTAGTTCGTATTCCGAGACGCCGATGGGCTGACTAATTCCTTTCAATGAATATTCGGCAATAAAGCTATCTTTATTTTTACATATCAACAGACCTATTGACGGATTATCTGCAGGGTGTTTCAATAAATCATTTACTGCAGTCAGGTAAAAACTTAATTTGCCGGTATATTCTGGTATGAAATCGGTTGCTTTCAACTCGATAACAATATAACATCGTAGTTTTAGATGATAAAAGAGTAAATCCAGATAAAATTCTTTATTACCTACTTTTAAAGGTATCTGGCGGCCTACGTAGGCAAAACCAGCTCCTAACTCAATTAAAAATTTCGTGATATTGTCGGTTAAGGCATTTTCCAGTTCACGTTCTTTATAGCTATCTGTAAGTGTAAGAAAATCGAAATTGTAAGGATCTTTTAGTAATTCCTGGGCCAGGTCACTCTGGACTGTTGGTAACAAACGGGAAAAATTTGATACGGAATGCCTTGTTCGTTGGTAGTCTTGTTGTTTGATGTGTAATTCTAAAATACTGCGGCTCCAACCGTTTTCAATTGTTTTGTGTATATAAAAAAATGCTTCTTCAATGGATTTGCATTGAATGATAATACGTAAATTATGTCCCCAGGGAATTTGTGAAACTGTTTCCCGTAATTGGTCAACAACTTGTTGACCAATTGTAATGTCTTGGTTATAAAATGAATACCATCTTTTGATGTATTTGATATTGGTTGTGGAAAAACCTTTCATCTCAGGAAATTCCTGCTGTAGATCTGAACTTAATTGTTTTATCAAGCCATCCCCCCACTGTGATTGTTCCTGTTTGGAAACAATTTCCTTTCCAAGCTCCCAATATAGGTTGATTAATTCTGTATTAACTTTCAATGCTGCTTTGATTTGGCTGTTTCGTATACGGAATTTAAGATCGGTGAGCCATTGCTTGTATTCAATGTCAGATTTAAGAATTACATTCATAAGGTTTTGTTTTTAATAAGTTTGTAATACCTCACAAATGTAGAGTTTATTTTCAACATTTCATATCCGTTCTTTATTTATTCCTTTCTTTTTCCAGGTGAAATATCCGACGATGGCCAATATTGCGTAGCAAATGTACAAAAACATGGTTGGATAGAGGCCACGGAGGTAATAAAGATAAACGGATACGAAATTGACGATTACCCAGAAGATCCAGTGTTCGATGATACGGCGGGCCAGCATCCAGGTGGCTACGATGCCGACGGAGGTGGTGAAGGCGTCGCCCATCGGGATGGGGGAGTCTGTGAAGTTATGGAGTACGTAATATAATAGGGCGTATATAGCGAGGATAGCGGAAGCTATCCCTGCTAATAACGGCCAGGTGATATGACGGTAGAAAATCAGGTCATCGGAGACTTTCTCTTCAGTGACGCTTTTTTTCGTACAGGTCCATTTTTTGAAACCGTAAATGCTGATGGCAACATAGTAGATATTCAGCCCCATATCGGCATATATCTTTGAGAAGAAAAAGACAAATACGTAGACCAGGGAGGTGAGGAAGCCTACTACCCACATTGCTTTATGCTGCCTGATCTCTAATAACAGGTAGAGAAAACCTGTAATGACACCGAAATATTCTAATAGTTGTTCCATAATTTATATTTCTCTAGAACCTGATTGTTACTCTGGCCATGGCGTTTGTGCCGGCCTGGGTGAAATAACCGTCGTCTTTGTTGACGACACCTTTGCTAATGTAGGTATATACCCAGGCGTTTGTTTCATATTTCTCGTTGAAGAGGTTGTTGATGGTGATGTCGACGCCGATCTCCTTGACAAACTTCGGTTTGAAAACGTATCCGACACGCAGGCTGTTCACGAAATAGGGATCGATGGAACGGTCTTTGGTGGAGGTATTGTCGATGTATTGACGGCCTACAAACTGTGAGTTGAAGCTGGCGGAGAATCCTTTCAGGTTGAAATCGAACATGCTGTTGGCGATGATGCCGGGAGAGAAGGCGATGTCGGTTGTTCCCAGATAATAACTTGCCTGGCCTCCGTTATCGAAGTCATCTATGTAATGAGTGAAATTCTTTATTTTGTTACGGCTCAGAGTGATGTTTCCGTTCCAGTCCAGCCAGTGGGTGATACTTGCGCCTCCGGTCAGTTCAATTCCCATGCGGTAACTGTCTTTGATATTGCTGGTCAATGCTTCACCGATTTCGCTGATTTTGCCGCTCAGGATCAATTGGTTGTTGTAGTCCATAAAATAAAGATTGGCTCCGGCGCGGAAACGTTGGTTGCCGAAGCTGTAACCGGCTTCGTAGTCGTAGAGTGTTTCGTGAGTAGGACGTTCGTTGACTGCGGCTTCCGTAAAATTGTCTCGATTGGGTTCACGGTTGGCGACGGAGAAAGAGACGAAAGCATTATGACCGCCTTTCTGGAAATTGATACCGGCTTTCGGGTTGAAGAAGTTCCAGTTTTTGTTGACGTAGATTTCCTTACCGGTATTGTCGTCACTTCCTTTGATCGTGTAATGGATGCCACGGTATTGCAGGTCGAGGTATCCGTTCAGGTAGGGGTGGAACCGGTAGTTGCCTTTTACGTAAAAGTTATAATCCAGTTTGTTCCCTCTGTTACGGTAATATTCGTAGTCAGGCGAGGGGAGTGCTTCTGCATTTTTGACCCACATGACACGGCCGAAATGGTCGCCTACATATTTATTGACAGCTGAACCGAAGCTCATCTGGAGACGTTCGGAACGATAGTTCGCACTGTAAACGATACCGTAAAAGTCGTTGTCCAGCCATTTACGGCGGACGAGGTCGGAACTGACGATTGTGTCGCCTTTCCCGTTAATATAAGACTCGGGGAGTTTGTATTTTGTAAATTCTTCATTGGGCTTATAGTCTTCGTAATATCCCTCTCCATGTGTGTAATGGAGTGTCAGGTTCATATTCCACAGGTCGCTCAGTCGCTGACTTGCCATCAGGTGGTAGTTTTGCTGCCGGTAATTGTCTGTCTGGTTGTCGTAGAATTTTTTAACGCCGTTCTCTTTATATTCTCCGCAAGGGTTGTAAGTCCGGTCGCTGTCCAGGTAAATGGAAGGGACACCGTTCCAGGCCTGATACGTTTTTTCTATATTGCCGAATGTCTGGAAGCGGACCAGAGTGTTGTCGCCGTAATAGGTGGCTGAGCCGAAATAAGAGTGCATATTGGCTGTTGCCCGGTCGATGTATCCGTCGCTTTGGACGTTGGAGTAGCGGGCGTCGAAAACGAAATGATCCCGGAGTAACCCGGTTCCTGTTTTGACTGAGTTTTTGACGGTTCCGAACGAACCTGCCGAAAGGCTGTATTCGGCATACGGTTTCAGGTCCGGCTTTTGCGTTTGCATGGCGACGGTGGCACCGAAGGCGGCGGCTCCGTTGGTCGATGTCCCGGCTCCCCGTTGTATCTGTATGTTATCGACGGAAGATGCGAAATCGGACATGTTGGCCCAGAAAACGGTGTGAGACTCGGAGTCGTTGACCGGTACGCCGTTGACCGTGATGTTGATGCGGTTGGCGTCTGTGCCGCGGATACGGAAGCCCGAATAGCCGATACCTGTCCCGGCGTCCGAAGTCATGATGACGGAAGGGGATTGGGAGATGAGATAGGGGATACCTTGGCCATCGTTTTTGCGGCTGAGTTCGTCTTTGGATACTTCGCTGTAAGCCACCGGAGTACCTTTGGCTACTTTGGTGGCGGTGACGACTACTTCGTCCAGCGATAAGTCACGTGAAATTTTGAGAGAATCGACAGGGTCGGGACGGTTTCCCGCTGCTGCGAATGTTGCCAGAGATCCGGCACAGATAATCAATACACTTTTCATCCTTTTTACCTTAATGTTTAAAAACCTGATAAGTGAATAGGAGAGGTGTGTTGTGTGAAGAAGTATACCATGTTTTACAATTTCCTTCGCCGGCATTATCCGTATCAGGTAATATGGGTATAATCTCAGCCTGCGGCACGTACTGTATCGGTACGTGGCAAGCACCCCTTTGTATTCGGGGCACAAAGATAAGAAAAGTCAGGGAATTGTACAAATGGAAAAAACCGCCGCGAATCACTTCGGGGCGGTTTCGACTCCACAATTTTCCATCAATTATGTTGTAATTATTTACTGTGGATATATCTCTGTTTATTTGTTATTCAACAGTGGTGTACCAATTGCTCTTCATCCAGTTCAAAGGAGCGTACCAGCTGTCTTCCTTACCTCCCAGATGGGCATTCAGGTTGGCTGAGTTATAGTCTTTTTCGTCAGCCGGATACTGGATGCGGTCCAGAGGAAGCGGAGTTGCGACAGACTGCGGGTCGCGTTTGAAATAAATTTCCGGATATCCGGTACGGCGGACAACATTCCATGCTTCATATTCCTGGATAGCACCGTGATGGATCCAACGCTGTGTCAGGATACTCTTTTGCGGATTGCTGGCGTCCCATTGTGTTTCAGCATATGCTTCAACTTCGGCTGCTGAGGGAGGAGTTAACGGATCACGGTAGGTACCGGTTGAATTCAAATCGAAATAGAATTCAGTGGAAAGTTTTATACCGTTGATATATTCGCTCTTGGCATTACCGGTAGCCCAGTTGTTAGCATAGGCCTCCGCCTTCATGAAAGCAACTTCGGCTGCTGTCATCCAGAGTCCCGGGAATCCGGGGTTACGGGTGAAGGTCGATGTATCCAGGGCTGCGTAATATTTAGCCGTACCATGTGTAGAGATACTCATATTCGTTTCCTGTTCCGTGAGTGTTTCAGACGGATCGAGGCCGATATATTCGTTATTCCAGTTACTGTCATACAAGACTTCCAAACGTGGGTCCGGATTATTGGTGTTGGCATTCAATGCGCGTTGCATTGGGCCGGACATGCGGTTGTAAGTTGAATTCTCGATTGCGTTTTGCAGGTCGCGGTCAAAATCAAACTGGTCATCGTCGGTTTGTGGCACTGTGATATTATCAGAGTTTAGATCTACCATCGGATAAGTACCGGGATTTTCCAACATGGTTTTGATCGCAGCACGTGCTTCACTTACCAGGTCGCCGTTAGAAGCCAGGTGAGTAGCTACACGTAAACGCAGGGAGTTCACATATTTACGCCATAAGGTGATATCACCGTTGTTCACATAGTCTTCTGCATTCAGGTAAGTACTGGCATTGGCTGTAAGCGAACGGCCGTTGAGGTATGTGTTGACTTCGTCCAGGTCGCTCAGGATCATTCTATACAAATCGATATCCGAGTCGTATTTCGGTTTGGATGCTTCTACGTCTCCTGTTGCCCATAATGTGCCGGCTTCAGAGAATGGTACTCCACCCCAGGAGGAACAAACTTCATAAAGTTGTTCTTCCATTACCGTACGTCCCAGCAAGAAGAAGATACGATAGTCTTCTTTTTCTTCTTCCGGAAGGTTATTGAATTCGGTTTCCAATACTCTGTACTGGGTGACAGTGTTGTAGAAGTTTCTCCAACGTTCGTTGAAGTAACCCTGGCCAGCACCGGCAAAGCGGTCTTTACTGTTTGTATGACCGATCACTCCGGAGAATAACCCGGAAGTGGTGGAAGATACGTAATATCTGTAATAGACCGGATTCATCCATGTATTAGAGGCTTGCCATACTCCAACCATCAAGGCCGGGCATGATACCGTCTGTGTCTTTGACGGGTCCTGATATTGATCCGTGAATTTGTCGTCACTACAGGAAGACGTTGCCAGAAGGGCAGCACATCCAAGTGCGAGTGCATATATTTTTTTCATAAATCTTTCAATTTTAATATTCTATATTATTTTTCGTCAATTAGAAGCTTGCACGTAATGAGAAGCCGAATGAACGTGTTGTGGCTGTTGAACCACCAATCTGTGCCTGCGTGATCCAGGTTGTACCGTCTGTACATTCTGCATCGAATTCTTTCAGGCTCTTATAGAAGTAGAACAGGTTACGACCGTATACGGAAACCATCAAGTTCTTACAACCGAATTTGGAAGTGATGTTTTTCGGTAATCTGTAACCAAGGCTCAGTTCACGCATCTTTACATATGAATTCTTCTGTATTGCGTTTTCATAAGTGATGTTTCCGGAATATCCCCAACCGTATTGGTTGTAATATGATTCACCGGCAGTGATGATCGTTTTGTTTTCAGAACCGTCTTGTTTAACGCCTGGCTGGATTACACCGTTATCGTAAACCATGTTACCGTTTACTGTAGATCCGGCAGGCTGGTCTGTCAAATGACGTTTTGAAGGGTCTGACAGGTCGTTTCCGTCTGCATACCAGGTAAGACCGCCACGTGAAGCGTCACGGTTATCCAATGTACAATCCAGGATACCGAGTTCGGTCATATACTGGTAAGGCAAGTTCAGTACGTCACCACCAATACGGAAGTCGATAGTGGCATCCAGATAGAAATCTTTATAGTTCAATGATGTGCTGATACCTCCGACAACTTTCGGCATGGCGTTACCTGCTCTCTGGCGTTCTGTATAGTCTACGATATACAGACCGTTATCGCCAACGACTTTGTTTCCGCTCTCGTCTTTTACCGTACCGTAAACATACCAGTCACCCATCGGGCGTCCTACTCTGGATTGCAGCACTGCGGCTCCGTTATCAACAGTAGAATGGTCGATAGAGTTGATTCCGTCTATCAGTTTTGTTACTTCGTTCTTGTTCCATGACCAGTTGGCACGAATATCCCAGTTCCAGTCTTTAGTCTGGATAACTGTACCATACAGAGACATTTCAACACCGGCGTTCTTTAATTCACCGACATTCATCCAGATGGAAGTACCTCCTGAAGATGCTGATGTTGTAGTCTGAAGGATCTGGTCTTTTACTGTATTCTGGTAATAAGAAAGTTCGAAGCCCAAACGGTTGCCGAGGAATTTGTTTTCCCAACCCAATTCGAATTCGTATTTCTGTTCCGGTTGTATCTCATTGTTTCCAAGTGCCTGTGGAACCTGATTGTAGATATAACTGCCTACAGCGCTCTGGTTGTAACCGGTAGCTGCTTTATATATTTCCGGGGCGTTACCTACAACACCGTAGCTAAGACGAATTTTACCATAATCCAGCCATTCGGGTTTATTATCTTTCAGCAAAGATGAATAAATGACGCTACCGTTCACAGAAGGATAAACGAATGTGTTGGATCCGGGGTACAGTGTAGATGTTTTTTCCTGACGCACAGTTCCTTCCACATAAGCCCAACTGTCGTAACCGAAAGAAGCTGTAGCAAAGAAGGCTTGTTTTAACAGCGATGCTTTTTTCATCGATGGATTTGCCGGTGTTAATCCGGAAGAGTTCAGGTGAAACCAGTTTTCAACACTCAGACCTCCGCGGGTGCTCACTGAGGTGTCGAACTGACTTTCCTGACGGGCAGACCAACCTGCGGTTGCAGCAACATTGTATTTTTCAGCAAATGTACGGTCAAACATCAACATGATATCACCGTAATAGATCTCATACTTTGAATTTTTCAATGAATAGGATCCGGTATAGTTGCCCGGCTGTCTGAATACGTTCGGAGTTTCTGTTGAGTTCTTATTCTCAATTACATTGTACGTCAAGTCTGTTGACAGACGGCCGCGTGCGGTCAAACCCGGAATGATTTCCCAACTTGGCGTTACACTCGCGATGAAACGGTTATTGTCTTCCAACTGTTCTTTACCTAAGATATTCCAGAAATACTCTGAAGACATCTGATAGTTGGCCGGATTCCAGTCCCAGGCTTCATCAGGAGTCAGTGTATTGCTGGTATAAGGGACGTTCATGTATCCCAAGCTGGTAACAGTGCTGTTCTTCATTGCTGCGATGTCATCATATCCGGTGAACATACCTGCATAGTTTGTCAACAAGCGGCTGATACGGTAAGCACGGTTTTTAACATGCTGGCGCATATAGTTTGCCGAGTAATCCACTTTTAAGTTTTTCAGGATATTGGCGCTACCAGAAAGAGCAAAGTTGTGCTTGTTGTTGTGCGAGTTCAACTGTGTCGGCGTATTATCCATATAGGTATAGGAGAAACGCAGGTTGCCTTTTTCCGTTCCGTTGGTAATGGCCAGGTTATAAGTCTGGTTGATACCTGTCTGGAAAACATCATTCCACTGGTTGTGGTCGATAGGTGCATAAGTACGAATAGCCCCGTTATAATTGTATAATTGGGTGGTATAGTCGTATGGACGTCCCCATGAATAATACGTATTACGCGGAGAGATTACCTGGTTTCCGTTACGGTCTGTACGGGTATTCTGGAAACCGGTTTGCTGTTCGAATTCACTAGCGGTGGCCAACAGGGCATTGTCGTATCCCGGACCGAATTCTTTCTGGATGCTCGGCATGTAGGCTACTTTGTCAAAGCTTACATTTGCACTGAAGTCTACACCGAGACCACTCTGGCCTTTACCGCTTTTAGAGGTAATCATCACAACACCGTTGGCTGCTTCAGATCCGTACAGGGCAGATGCGGCGGCACCTTTCAGGATAGAGATGCTTTCGATATCTTCCGGGTTGATGTCTACCATACCGTTGGATTCTACACGCTGGTTAGTCCAGTAACCGTCTTTGTTGGCGTCGCCGTTGTGGATGGGCACACCGTCCATTACGATCAGCGGCTGTGTCGTACCGGTGATAGAAGACAGACCACGTACGGAGATGGATACGGAGGAAGTACCACCACCCGGAGCTGCCTGGATGCGCACACCTGAAGCCTTACCGTACAATGATGTGGCGAAGTCCGGAGTACCCGTTTTGATCAACTCTCCGGCATCGATTGTACTTACGGCATAACCTAGTTTTTTGGCGTCTTTCTTGATACCCATGGCGGTAACGACTACCTCGTCCAGTTTTTGAGTATCTTCAGCCAGTAGGACTGATAAGGAAGATTGACCGGTGTATGTCACTTCCTTTGTTGCATACCCGATGAAAGAAATCTGGATGACGCTTCCGTTCTTTACATCGCTCAGGCTAAAATTACCTTCTGTGTCGGTAATTGTGCCGTTTGTGGTTCCTTTCACGACTACAGATGCTCCGGCGATCGGGCCGAATTCATCTTCTACGGTACCGGTAATTTTCCCGTTCTGCTGGGAAATCGCGGTTTCATGCTTCTCTGGCGCAAAGTCAGCGGATGCACTTACGGGAAGTGTCATGGCTCCTGCGACAAGAATCAAGCTGACAGGTTTGAAGTTTTTCAACATAATAATTGATTTTATTAATAAATGAGGCGTTCTCTTTGTCCCCCTTCTTTTTCTTTTACTCTGTTTTGTTTAAAATGTGTATAGAAAACTTTAGATCCTGACGTTTAATAGTTGGCGAATTCATAGTCCTAAAAGAACTCACGTGCTTTTATTATGTTGATGAATTGGGTTTAATTTGCATATTATCAGTTTGTTAAGTATGTGTTGGGCTTGGTGTGTATTCGGCCTGTTGGAATTTGAAAAAATCAGAGATATATCAGAATGAAAAAATTAGTCCGTTTATGTCTGAATTATTGAAAAAAGCGCCTGTTTTTAACACAATCCCCTGTTTTATGAAGAAAATTAACAGTTAGTTCCCGGATAACAGATTGTTCTTCTACTGCGGTTCAATATTAATATCTGAGCTGCTTTTTGTGGTTATATGACATATATATAGTGATTTATGGAAGATATTTATACCGCCTGAAAAGGTCGTATTGTGCAATGTTTTCTTTTTTAACAATATGTATCGCTTTAATGTTTATTTTATATATTGATAAATAAATCTTCGCGATTTTTAGGATTGAGATATGAAAAAATATTATTTACGGTTAGTTAGGGGCATAATTGTTGGCGATATGTTAAAAAACGGACTATCAATCATTTTTTTTAAACAAAATGCAATATATTGAAACAATTATTCCATATATTTGCACTGTAATAATTGTATAGAGTTCTTTTAGAACTACGTTATATATCAATGAATTAAAGTCCTTTCCAGCCTTGTTTTTTATGTTTTCACCGGAATTCTCCCATTGTTTTAATTTCCTAAAAGATGTAACCTATGTTAAGTATTGAGATAAAGAGAGTTTATCTTAGGCTGCAAAACGAACTTTTCTGATAAAAAGATTGTATTTGTTTGAAAACTCACTGATTATTTGTATATTTGCGGGCGATTAAGCGAAGATGAGGAGGGGGCGGGTAGTCCCCTTCTTTTGTTCTTAACAGTATGTTTATGATTGAAAAGGGAGTAATAACTCAGTTGGTTGAAGAGAAATTGGCTTCTTCCGACAATTATTTGGTTGACGTAGTAGTTAAGCCGGGAAACCTTATTATTATTGAGATTGATAATGATGAGGCAGTTTGCATTGATGATTGTGTGGAATTGAGCCGGTATGTAGAGGAACATCTGGACCGGGATGTGGAAGACTTCGAACTGGAAGTCGGTTCGGCAGGAGTTACCTCTCCTTTTAAAGTGCTTCGTCAATATGTAAAGAATATAGGGAACGAAGTGGAGATGCTGCTGAAAAGCGGTGTGAAACTGACCGGAGTATTGAAATCGGCTGACGAGAACGGTGTTGTAGTTACCGTTGAAAAGCTGGTAAAACCTGATGGTGCCAAACGCAAAGTTACTGTCCGGGAAGATCAATCCTATACATTCGAAGAAATAAAATATACAAAATACCTAATAAGATTCAAGTAAAGAAAGATTATGGCCAAGAAAGAGGAAACAATCAGTATGATTGACACACTTGCGGAGTTCAAGGAGTTGAAGAATATAGATAAGGATACGATGATCAGCGTGCTGGAAGATTCCTTCCGTAACGTAATCGCTAAAATGTTCGGTACGGATGAGAACTACGACGTAATTATCAACCCTGAAAAAGGTGACTTCGAAATCTGGAGAAACCGTACGGTTGTGGCTGATGACGAACTGGAAGATCCGAATCTGCAACTTACGTTGACCGAGGCCCGTAAGATCGATGCCGACTGTGAAGTAGGGGAAGAAGTAACCGACGAGGTTCATTTCGCCGATTTCGGACGTCGTGCCATCCTGAACCTGCGTCAGACGCTGGCTTCAAAGATTCTTGAATTGCAGAAGGATAGTTTGTATGCTAAATATAAAGATAAAATAGGTACAATCGTAGCAGCTGATGTATATCAGGTGTGGAAGAAAGAGATCCTGTTGCTGGATGACGAGGGTAATGAGTTGCTGCTCCCGAAATCAGAACAGATCCCTTCCGATTTCTATCGCAAAGGTGAAACCGTACGTGCGGTTGTACAAAAGGTGGATAATTATAATAATAATCCGAAGATTATCCTGTCCCGTACAGATAAAATGTTCCTGCAACGTTTGTTCGAACTGGAGGTTCCCGAAATTAATGACGGCCTGATCCTGATCAAGGCTATCGCGCGTATCCCGGGAGAAAGAGCAAAAGTGGCCGTTGAGTCATACGATGACCGTATCGACCCGGTAGGTGCCTGCGTAGGAATGAAAGGTTCTCGTATCCACGGAATTGTGCGTGAGTTGAGAAACGAGAACATCGATGTTATTAATTATACATCCAATGCGTCGCTGTTTATCCAGCGTGCATTAAGCCCGGCTAAAATTTCCTCTATACGAGTGAACGAAGAAGAACATAAGGCAGAGGTTTATCTTCGTCCTGAAGAAGTATCACTGGCTATCGGTAAAGGCGGTTTGAATATTAAACTGGCCTGTATGTTGACTGAATACACGATCGATGTATTCCGTGATGTGGAAGGAGCCGACGAGGAAGATATTTATCTGGATGAATTTACAGATGAAATTGATAGCTGGGTAATCGACGCACTGAAGAATATCGGTTGCTATACGGCCAAGAGCGTGCTTGCTTTGAGCCGTGAAGAACTTATTGAACGTGCCGACCTTGAAGAAACAACAGTCGACGAGGTACTTGCTATCTTATCTGCCGAATTTGAAGATGAAAGTCAGGAATAAAGTATTACGACAAAGTTAGATATGCCTATAAAATTAATACAAGTACAAAGAAAATTAAACGTAGGGATCAACACGGTTGTTGAGTTTCTACACAAGAAAGGTCATCCTGTTGAGGAGAATGCAAATCCCAACACGAGGATCAGTGATGAACAGTATGCTTTGCTCGTAAAAGAGTTTGGAAAGGATCTGCCTGAGGGTGGTTTTGAACGTCCGCGGGTAGAACGTCCTCACAGAGAGAAAGAGAGAGAGGCCGCTTCTGTGAAAGAAGAGAAGACCTCGGAAATAAAGACCGTGATCCCGGAAGAGTTCAAGCCTAAAATCGTAACGAAAGGCCGTATCGACCTGGACGGACAGCATAAAAAAGTTCAGGAGACTCCTGAAGTGAAAGAAGAACCGGTAGTAGCCAAGCCGCAGCCTGTCGTTGAACCGCAGCCTGTCGTTAAGCCTCAGCCGGAAGTCAAACCGCAACCTGTTGCAGAACCGCAACCGGTTGTCGTTTCTGCTCCTGCTCCTGAAAAAAAGACAGTAGAAGCCCCTGCAAAACAGGAAAAACAGGAGGTTGCTCCTGTTGAAAAGCCTGTGGAGAAAAAAGAAGTAAAAGAGATAGTTGTGGAAAAAGAAAGAATCGAAGAGAAAAAACCGGAAGTTAAAGTGAAGCCGGAAACGACGACAAGCTCTTCTGAAGAAGTGAATAAAACGGCCGCAGAGGGTCAGACTTCTGCTGAATCGGAAGACAGTAGCTTGTTCCGTTTGAACACTCCGAAGTTCGAGTCGAATATCAAGGTAACCGGCAAAATTGACCTGAATGCCTTGAACCAGTCTACTCGTCCTAAAAAGAAAACAAAGGAAGAGAGACGGAAAGAACGCGATGATAAACGCGAAAAGTTCAACAACAATAACAGACCCGGACAACCGGGATTCCATAAAGGACCGAAAGATCCGAATGCCAAACCGGGTGCACCGGTGAAGCCGGGAGCTCCTGTTAAACCGGGCGAAGCGAATGCGGATGCGAAAAAGAAACGTAACCGTATCAAGAAGGACCGTGTGGATGTGAACAACACTCCGGGTACGAACTACAGCCGTCCCGCTAACCAGCATCAGCGCGACGACCGTGGCAAACCCCGTCTGAAAAAGCCGGTTAAGGCCGAAGTAAGCGAGGAGGATGTACAGAAGCAGATCAAAGAAACCCTGGCTCGTTTGACGAACAAGGGAAATAAGAATAATAAAGGTGCCAAGTACCGTCGTGATAAACGTGATGCAGCCGTTAAACGCGAGCATGAATTGCTGGAACTGGAAGAACAGGAAAGCAAAGTGTTGAAACTGACCGAATTTGTTACGGCAAACGACCTCGCCAACATGATGGACGTGCCTGTGACGAAGGTTATCGCTACTTGTATGAGTATCGGTATTATGGTTTCAATCAACCAGCGCCTGGATGCGGAAACGATCAATATCGTGGCCGAAGAGTTCGGGTTTAAGACTGAATATGTCAGTGCGGAAGTGGTGGAAGCCATCAATGCCGACGAAGAAGACGATAACGAAGAAGACTGGGTAGCACGTCCGCCTATCGTAACAGTGATGGGACACGTCGACCACGGTAAAACGTCTTTGCTGGATAATATCCGTAATGCCAATGTGATTGCCGGTGAAGCCGGTGGTATCACGCAGCATATCGGTGCTTACAATGTGAAGCTGGCCAGCGGACGCCGTATCACCTTCCTGGATACTCCGGGTCATGAAGCGTTTACCGCTATGCGTGCCCGTGGTGCCAAGGTAACGGATATCGCTATTATTATTGTAGCTGCCGACGATGCCGTCATGCCGCAGACCATTGAAGCGATCAACCATGCTTCGGCTGCCGGTGTACCTATCGTATTTGCTATTAATAAGGTAGATAAGCCGCATGCCAACCCTGAAAAGATCAAGGAAGAACTGGCTAACATGAACTACCTGGTGGAAGACTGGGGTGGTAAATACCAGAGCCAGGATATTTCGGCCAAGAAAGGCATGGGCGTTGAAGAGCTGCTTGAAAAAGTATTGCTTGAAGCCGACCTGCTGGATCTGAAGGCTAACCCGACAAGACGTGCAGTCGGTTCCATCATCGAATCATCCCTGGATAAGGGACGCGGATATGTTTCTACCGTATTGGTTGAAAACGGTACCTTGAAAATGGGTGATATCGTCTTGGCCGGTACACACCACGGACGTATCAAGGCTATGTTCAACGAACGTAACCAGCGTGTGGAAAAGGCCGGTCCTTCCGAACCGGTTCTGATCCTCGGATTGAACGGTGCACCTCAGGCCGGTGATACATTTAATGTATTGGAGACTGAACAGGAAGCACGCGAGATTGCAACCCGCCGTGAACAGTTACAACGTGAACTGGGTATCCGTACACAGAAAATGCTTACGCTGGACGATATCGGCCGCCGTATCGCTGTGGGTAACTTCCAGGAGCTGAATGTAATTGTGAAGGGTGACGTGGACGGTTCCGTAGAAGCATTGTCCGACTCTCTGATCCGTTTGTCTACCGAAGAGATCCAGGTGAACGTGATTCACAAGGCTGTCGGTCAGATTTCCGAATCGGATGTGGTACTGGCTGCCGCTTCGAATGCGATCATCATCGGATTCCAGGTTCGTCCATCCGTACAGGCTCGTCGTAATGCAGAGAAGGAGGGCGTTGAGATCCGTCTGTACTCTATCATCTACGATGCGATCGAAGAGGTGAAGAGCGCTATGGAAGGTATGCTTTCTCCGGAAATCAAGGAAGAGATTACCGCTTATGTGGATGTACAACAGGTATTCAAGATCACGAAAGTGGGTACGGTTGCCGGCTGTATGGTTAAAGAAGGTAAGATCAAGCGTACAAACAAGATTCGCCTGATCCGCGACGGTATCGTTATCTATGCCGGCGAACTCGGATCGTTGAAACGCTTCAAGGACGACGTAAAAGAGGTTGTGGCCGGATTGGATTGCGGTTTGAACATTACGAACTTTAATGATATCCAGGTAGGCGATGTGATCGAGTCGTACGAAGAAACTGAAATAAAGAAAACTTTATAAACATGAACTGGTTAGACATTATACTAGTATGTCTGGCAGGAATTGGATTTGTGAAAGGCCTGTTTGATGGAGTCATCAAACAGGTTGTTTCGCTTATAGCCCTGGTTGTTGCCATCTTTTTTTGTTCGAAGGCGGCAGCCTGGTTGAAGGGATATATCGTTGCCCTGAACTGGTTTCCGCCTGAAGGGGTGACCATACTTAGTTATGTGGCCGGTTTCCTGCTGATCGTGGGAGTGATCATGCTGGCAGGTGAAATCATGAGCCGAGTTGTCGGAGTTACGCCCCTCAGTGTGCTGAACCATCTGGGAGGAGGAGTGGTCGGGCTTTGTTTTATGTTAGGATTTGTCAGTCTTATACTGAATGCACTCGAAGGCATAGATAGGGGATCCGTGCTGATCCCGCGTCAGGCTAAGGTGGAATCCCATTATTATAACCCGGTTAAAGAGATTATTCCAACCATTTACTTCGATAAATTGTTTTGGGGAAAAGAGTAAATATCTTGAAGGTTTGTTATCCGGCAAGATGTATAATATATATAAATGTATATGGAAGATTCGAATAAGATAATAAATGAGGTAACGAGCAGCGACTATAAGTATGGTTTTGTTACTGATATAGATACGGAGATGATCCATCGCGGTCTGGATGAGGAGACCGTCCGTATCATCTCGGCCAAGAAGAATGAGCCTGACTGGCTGCTTCAATTCCGCTTGAAGGCTTTCCGCCACTGGCAGACGCTGGAGATGCCCACATGGCCTCATCTGACGATTCCGCCGATCGATTATCAGGATATAATCTATTACGCCGCTCCGAAGAAAAAGGAAGGCCCGAAAAGCCTGGACGAAGTAGACCCGGAGTTATTGAAGACTTTCGATAAGCTGGGTATTCCTTTGCACGAACGTGCCCAACTGGCCGGTATGGCGGTCGATGCCGTTATGGACAGTGTTTCTGTAAAGACAACCTTTAAGGAAACGCTGGCAGAGAAAGGGATCATCTTCTGTTCGTTCAGTGAAGCGGTGTTGCATCATCCGGATCTGGTACAACAGTATCTGGGAAGTGTAGTGAGCTATCGTGATAATTTCTTTGCGGCATTGAACTCGGCAGTCTTTTCTGACGGTTCGTTCGTTTATATACCGAAAGGCGTACGTTGCCCGATGGAGTTGTCCACCTATTTCCGTATCAATGCGGCCAATACGGGACAGTTCGAACGTACACTGATCGTGGCCGACGATGAGGCATATGTAAGTTATCTGGAAGGATGTACCGCCCCGATGCGCGACGAGAACCAGTTGCATGCCGCTATCGTTGAGATTGTAGCTAAAGAACGCGCGGAAGTGAAATACTCGACCGTACAAAACTGGTATCCGGGTGATAAAGAAGGTAAAGGCGGTATCTATAACTTCGTGACCAAGCGCGGCCTGTGTAAAGGCGAAGGCAGCAAGATTTCGTGGACACAGGTGGAAACCGGTTCGGCCATTACCTGGAAATACCCGAGTTGTATCCTGGCCGGCGATAATTCTGTCGGTGAGTTCTATTCGGTTGCTGTAACCAACAATTACCAGCAGGCAGATACCGGAACGAAGATGATCCACCTGGGTAAGAATACGAAAAGTACGATCGTGTCGAAAGGTATTTCGGCCGGTCATAGCCAGAACAGTTACCGTGGCCTGGTGAAAGTATCTCCGCGTGCGGAAGGTGCCCGTAACCATAGCCAGTGCGACAGTCTGCTGCTGAGTTCTACCTGTGGCGCCCATACGTTCCCTTATGCCGATATACAGAATGAAACGGCCGTGGTGGAACACGAAGCTACAACGAGCAAGATCAGCGAAGAACAATTGTTCTATTGCCAGCAACGCGGTATCTCCGTCGAAGAGGCCGTCGGTCTGATCGTAAACGGCTATGCCCGTGAGGTAATGAACAAACTCCCGATGGAGTTTGCCGTCGAAGCACAGAAGCTGCTGACCATCTCCCTGGAGGGAAGCGTTGGGTAAAACGGAATCGCGCGACGTCCGTGATAGGGATCGAGCAATCTCCGCGATGGGTATCGAGCGATGTCCGCGATAGGGATCGCGTATCATCCTCGATGAGTATGGAATAAATATAGAGAAATAACAACAGATATGTTAGAGATAAAGAACTTACATGCCAACGTGAATGGCAAAGAGATATTGAAAGGTATCGACCTTTCTGTAAAGGCCGGTGAGGTACATGCCATCATGGGGCCGAACGGTTCGGGAAAGAGTACACTCAGCAGTGTGCTGGTAGGTAATCCGGCTTTCGAGGTAACTCAGGGCGAGGTGATCTTCAACGGGAAGAATCTGCTGGAGTTGGACCCCGAAGACCGCAGCCGTGAAGGTATTTTCCTGAGTTTCCAGTATCCGGTGGAAATTCCGGGCGTAAGCATGGTGAATTTTATGCGTGCCGCCTTGAATGAGCACCGTAAATATAACGGTCTTGAACCGGTTTCCGCAACCGATTTCCTGAAACTGATGCGTGAGAAACGTGCTATCGTTGAACTGGATAACAAACTGGCGAGTCGTAGCGTGAACGAGGGTTTCTCCGGTGGTGAAAAGAAACGCAACGAGATTTTCCAGATGGCTATGCTCGAACCGAAACTGGCTATCCTGGATGAGACGGACAGCGGCCTGGATATCGATGCGCTCCGTATCGTGGCAAACGGTGTGAATCAATTGCGTACGCCTGAAAATGCAGCGATCGTAATCACTCACTACCAACGTTTGTTGGATTACATCAAACCGGATGTAGTACATGTATTGTACAAAGGACGTATCGTAAAAACAGCCGGTCCGGAACTGGCCCTCGAACTGGAAGAAAAAGGCTACGACTGGATCAAGAAAGAAATGGGAGATGAGTGAGATGAGAGCCGAACAACAATATATCGATCTTTTTACCAGATATGAGGACCTGGTGTGTCGTCATAGCGCAGCGGTGATGAATGCTCCGCGTGCTGAGGCACTGGCCGATTTCGATCGCCTGGGTTTTCCTTCGGTAAAGAGTGAAGATTATAAATATACAGATGTAGCGCAGGCTTTTGCCCCCGACTATGGGGTGAATATCAATCGCTTGGCTATTCCGGTCAATCCGTATGACGTGTTCCGTTGCGATGTCCCGAACCTGAGTACTTCCCTCTATTTTGTCGTGAACGACACGTTCTACGATAAGATGATGCCGAAGGCGCATCTGCCGGAAGGAGTATACGCCGGTGGCTTGAAAAACTTTGCGGAGCAATATCCGGAAGTGGCAGCCCGTTATTATGGTAAAGCGGCAAAAAGCAACCATGACGGTATCATCGCATTGAATACGATGCTGGCGCAGGACGGTTTCGTGCTTTATGTGCCGGAAGGTGTGGCTGTGGAACGTCCTATCCAGCTGATTAATATATTCCGCAGTGACGTGGATGCTATGGCAAACCGCCGTATCCTGGTTATTATGGAACCGCGTTCGGAAGCCAAATTGCTCATCTGCGATCATAGCATCGACGATGTGAAATTCCTGGCTACCCAGGTCGTTGAGATATTTGCCGGCGAAGGTGCTTATTTCGATTACTATGATCTGGAAGAAAGCAGCATTTCCACTTCCCGCTTTGCCTCGGTCCATGTGAAACAGGAGGCTTCCAGCAATGTCCTGGTAAACGGTATAACCTTGAACAATGGTCTTACGCGTAACAACTATTATATTGAACTGAACGGCGAATATGCAGAAACAACCCTTTGCGGAATGTCCGTTATGGACCGTGAGCAACAGGTGGATACGTATAGTCATATTACGCATGCTGTGGCGAATTGTACCAGTAATGAGTTATTCAAGAATGTTCTGGATGACCATGCAGTCGGTGCATTCAGCGGCCGTATCCTGGTAAAGGAAGGTGCCCAGAAAACGGCTGCTTTTCAGACAAATCGCAACCTCTGTGCTACCCGTGAAGCCCGTATGTATAGTAAGCCGCAATTGGAGATTTATGCGGATGATGTGAAATGTTCGCACGGTATGACGACCGGGCAATTGGATGAGAATGCCCTGTTCTATATGCGTAGCCGTGGTATTCCATTGAGCGAAGCCCGTATGATGCTGAGTGTGGCATTTACGTCGGATGTGATCGACCATGTGCGTCTGGATGCCTTGAAAGACCGTTTGCATAAGCTGGTGGAAAAACGTTTTCGCGGAGAACTGGCGCGTTGTGCCGATTGCCGTATCTGCAAATAAGATATTATCTGATCTTTAGAAAGGCCCGGATGGAGATTATGTCTGTCCGGGCTTTTTGTTTATCTTTGCATTTCACCAATCATTTATTTAATTATGCAGTTGACTCATATTGCTATCTGGACCAATGAACTTGAACGTTCCAGAGATTTTTATGTGAAGTATTTCGGTGGGAAGAGTAATGAAAAGTATGTAAACCCGAAGAAGGGATTCGCCTCTTATTTTGTTACCTTCGAGGGTGCTGCTTCTCTGGAGATCATGCAGCGGACAGATATTACCGTTGAAAATGACGGAGTATATATCGGTCTGGCCCATTTCGCTTTTTCTGCCGGATCAAAAGAGGGAGTGGATCAAAAGATTGAACAATTCCGCCGGGATGGTTACACGATCCTGGGTGAGCCTCGTACTACCGGAGACGGTTTTTATGAAGGTTCTGTAGCAGATCCGGATGGCAATATCATAGAAATAGTTGCCTGATATGGAAATACGCATCGAACATACAACAGACTACCCCTGGGATTTGCTCTTGCTGGCAGATCCTAACCGTGAACTGGTTGACAGTTATCTGAAGACTTCGGATTGTTTCGCCGCTTTTTCAGGAGACAAACCGGTTGGGGTGATCGTGGTGCAGAAGGAAACGGAGGAAATGGCAGAGGTGATGAACCTGGCAGTAGACGAGTCTTTCCAGCGGAGGGGGATCGCCCGCCTCCTGCTTCGTTTTGTCTCGGATGAATGGGCGGTAACCAATCATATCACCTGTTTGAAAGTCTGTACCGGCACTTCTGCTCCGGGCCCGTTGATGCTTTACCAGCAGGAAGGCTTCGATCTGAAGGTATTGGATCGTGATTATTTTGTCCGTAATTATCCTGAACCGATCTGGGAAAACGGTGTCCAGTGCCGGCACCGGCTGATTCTGGAAAAAGAGATTTGACTTGTAATTTGCTAACAAATTGAAATTTAGTAACAAAATTTATAATAGATAAATTATCTTTGAACCTGAAATCAATATCATAATTTAGCGTGAATGGACATAAGTCGAGTAAAATGGCAGGAATTTGTATCAGGCAATGACGATTCGTATTGTTGGATTTACACAACTTATGCACAAAAGCTCTATCAGTATGGGATGTGTTTTACGACTGATACTGAGCTTGTAAAGGATTGCATACAAGATATTTTTACTTATTTATATAGGAATAAAGCTCAATTGGTGTCACCGGATAATATTAAGGTTTATCTATTTACTGCATTAAAGAATAATCTGATTAAACAAATACATAAAGAAACTATTACAGAAAACCTCGTAGAGGATGTCCCTTTTGTATTAGAATTGACTGTCGAAGAACAGTTTATTCAAGATGAACAATATAAAAACGAAAGAAAACAAGTGGAAAAAATATTATCCTTGTTGACTTCCCGCCAAAAAGAAATTATTTATTACCGTTTTATTCAAGAAATGAGTATGGAAGAAATCTGTACTCTGATGGACCTTAATTATCAATCTGCACAAAATCTAATTCAACGATCATTGAAAAAGATAAGAAGCTCTATGGGAGATATAAACTTGTTCTTATTTTTATTATTTGCTATGCGATAAAATATTTTTTTGAAAAAAATTACTTTTTAGTGAGTATAAAAGTGAGTCTGACGGCTCTAATATCTAAAAAGGTAATTTGTATGCATAAAAATTATATCGGATATAAGGCAGACCAACTGTTGAATGATGATCGGTTCGTTCAATGGTTATTGTCTCCGACTGCCGAAGAAGACCTGTTTTGGGATGAACTTAAGCAAAAAGATAAGGAGTTGGCGGAAGAAATAGATATTGCCCGTTCTTTTATCGGTCATTTGAGGCGTGATATAAAACATCCGGACTTTTCTTCAATCGATGAAATAGTCTTGTGGAATAGAATCAATACGGAGAACAGGAAGGATAAATTGCAAAAGAAAACAATCTCTGTTATCAAAACATTAGTAGGAGTTGCAGCTGTTGTTTTTCTTTGTCTTTTTGTTGTTCAAGAATATTACTTTTCAGATAAAGATGTTGATTACCAGGCAATATTGAATACAACAGAACCTATTTTTAACTCTACAGGAGAGATAGAACTTGTATTATCCGGAAATAAGAAAATAGCGATTCAGGAAAAAGAAAGTCAGGTTGAATATAACCATAAAGGGGAGATTAACGTAAACTCCCAAAAAGTAGCAACAGAAATCGAAGAAAAGGATAATACCAAAATATTTAATCAATTGATAGTACCCTATGGTAGACGGTCGTCTCTTACCTTTTCCGATGGGACTAAAATCTGGGTAAATTCTGGTTCAAAAGTTATTTATCCGGTTTCTTTTGAAAAAAAGAAGCGTGAGATATATGTGGAAGGTGAGGTCTATTTGGATGTAACACATGATACGTCATGGCCGTTTGTTGTTAGGACTCAACAAGTAGATGTAAAAGTTTTGGGTACAAGTTTTAATGTATCGGCTTATAAAGACGATTCGAATATGCAAGTAACTTTAGTTGAGGGGAAAGTGGAAGTAAATACGAATAAGAAATCTACCGAGGTTTTATTGCCTAATCAACAGTTTGATTATGATGACCAGACTCATGAAATAAAAGTACAAGTTGTAGATGTAAACAATTACACTGCATGGAGAAATGGATATTATCTGTTTGAAAAGCAACCATTGGAGATCGTTTTTAAAAAATTATCCAGATATTATGGAGTTCAAATAGAATGGGATGAAATTGTGGGAAAACTTACCTGTAGCGGAAAATTAGATCTGAGAGACAATTTAAATGATGTGTTGGATAACTTGAAGAATGCGGCATCAATTCAAATAGTTTATAGTGGAGAAAAAATAAAAATTAGTACAAACTCTTAAAATTGATAGTTTATGGGACCTTAGATTTATAATTGAAAAAAACAGAGCCGAACAATACTCGCGATATTATCCGGCTCTCAAATTAGTCTGTTAATAACAATACTAACTTAAATCATTTACAAAGTTATGAAATTTAAAGTGAAGTTCGGTGTGAAAAACATTGAACACGTGAAATTTTTTCGAATAATGAGAGCAGTGTTATTATTCTTGTTTTTGGGGATAGGGGTAAGTTTAGCCTCTAATTCTTATTCGCAGGAAACTCTTTTCTCAATCAGTGTAAATAATAAATCCGTAAAAGATGTTTTCAAACAGATTGAAAACAATAGCGAGTTTATAATTTTCTACATGGATAATACGGTCGATTTAAACCGAAAAGTTAATTTGGATGTGAAAGATCAGAGTGTAGAAGCCATATTGAATTCAATATTTAGGAATACGGATAATGTTTTTACAATCAAAGATCGCCAAATCATTATAACAAAGAGAGAAACCTTTCCGCAACCGGCAGAAGTTAATCAGCAGGGAACGAAAGTAACAGGGGTTATTACTGACACTAAAGGGGAATCGATTATTGGAGCTTCTGTAGTAGAAAAAGGAACAACAAACGGTACAACAACAGATATTGATGGTCGTTATGAGCTTGATCTTTCCGGTAAAAATGCTGTTTTGAGTATTTCCTATCTGGGGTATGCTACTCAGGAAATAAGAGTAGACGGACGGCGAAATATAAATATACAGCTTTATGAAGACTCCAAAGCGTTGGAAGAAGTTGTTGTTGTCGGATACGGTCAACAGAAAAAAAGTAGTGTTGTCAGTGCAATAAATACGGTTTCAACGAAAGAATTAAGATTGCCGACTCGTAACCTTACGAATAATTTAGCCGGACAATTGTCCGGCCTGATCGCTGTGCAGCGATCAGGCGAACCTGGTTATGATAATTCTGATTTTTGGATACGTGGTGTCAGTTCTTTTTCCGGCGGGACCAGTCCGTTGGTTTTAGTGGATGGTGTACCTCGTCAGATGCAGGATGTCGAACCGGATGAAATCGAAACGTTCTCTTTGCTGAAGGATGCTGCTGCTACGGCTGTTTACGGTGCAGAGGGTGCTAATGGTGTAATTTTAATTACAACTAAACGTGGTCAGATTGCGAAGGCTCGTATTTCAGTGCGTGCGGAAACCAGTGTTTCTCAAGCAACACGTTTACCTAAGTATGCCAGCTCATACGAGTATTTGAAAGCTTATAATGAAGCTTTAAATAATGTCGGATCTCCAAGTGTTTATGATGATGAGACATTAGCGAAATATAGAGACGGAGTTGATCCGATGTTGTATCCGAATGTCGATTGGTATGATCTGCTTAAAGATCTTACGACGAATTCAAGAATAACTATTAATGCAAGAGGCGGGACTGAGAGAGCTAAATATTTTGTTTCCGGTGCTTTTTATACTGAATCGGGACTGTTTAAATCGAATACAACAGATGATTACAATTCAAATATCGGTGTAAAACGTTTCAATTTGAGAAGTAATATTGATTTGAATATAACCAAAACGACAGTAGTCAGTGTCGATCTAAGCGGACAATATTTGAATACAAATTATCCTGGTGTCGGAACTCAGGATTTATTCACTAAAATGTCAACTGTCCCGTCTCATCTTTTCCCGATGATTTATGAAGACGGAACAATAGCGGGCCATCCTGATCCAAGTTCAAATAAAGTTAATCCTTATAATTTATTGAATAATTCAGGGTATTCGAAGGAGTGGCGTACGCGTATTCAATCTAAGGTTGGTTTGGTTCAAAAATTAGACTTTATAACGAAGGGGCTGAGTTATAAAGCATCCGTCGCATTCGATGCTAATATGTTATATTCAATGAAGAGGAGTAAATCAGTTTCTCAGTATTTTGCAACCGGAAGGGATGAAAATGGGAATTTGATTTTTGAAGAAAAGGTTTCCGGCTCTAATACTTTGGGAGGAGCTGAACCTAAAAATTCCGGAGATAAAACGATCTATTTTGAAAACTCATTGAATTATGCACAAGTTTTTAATGATATCCATAATGTTAATGCAATGGTTTTATATATGCAAAAGGATTATCAACCGCATGATCAGCCTTTAGCATATAGAAAGCAAGGATTGGTTGGGCGTGTGTCGTATATGTATGATGACCGTTATTCAATTGAAGGAAATTTCGGTTATACAGGAAGTGAGACATTTGCCAAAGGGCATCGTTTCGGACTCTTCCCGGCAGTAGGTGTCGCCTGGTATCTATCCAATGAAAAATTCTATGGAAAAGGTTTAAGTAATATTTTGAATAAATTGAAACTCCGTGCGTCTTTGGGACGAACAGGTAACGATAATACGGGCGGTAGTCGTTTCTTGTATCGTTCATCCATGAAAATGGATGCCGGAGGGTATAATGTCGGTTATACAGATGGAGGTGCTAACGGAGGTGTCGGTAATGGCATCATAGAAGGACAATTTTATTCACCGGGAATCGGTTGGGAAATAGAAGTAAAACAAAATTACGGAATAGAGTTAGGATTGTTCGATAATCGTATTGATTTACAAATAGATTATTTCAATAATAATCGTTCTGATATTTTGTTACAGCGTAAAACTGTTGGAGCGACGACCGGATTCCAGGTGATGCCTTGGCAAAATTTCGGAGAGGTAAAAAACCAGGGGCTTGATGCTAGTCTTGTTTTAAATCATACAATCGGCGAAGTAAAATTGTCAGCTAGAGGAAACTTCACTTTTGCCAGAAATAAAGTGTTGGAATATGATGAAGTTCCTCAAAAATATGAATGGATGAATGTTACGGGAACAAGAATCGGAGACAGGTCTATTTATATTTGTGATGGTTTTTATACCTATGATGATTTTAATATTACCGGCGAAGGTATCAATCGGAACTATGAATTGAAGGAAGGTGTTGTAAAATCAGGTTTGTCTGGGGATATTCGTCCGGGTGATTTAAAATACCGCGACTTGAATGGCGATGGTATTATCAATAGCTTTGATGCTCAGCGTGGACTGGTCGATCCTGAAAATCCGGAAATCGTATATGGTTTTGGAGTCAGTGCCGAATGGAAAAATTTTACGGTGAGTGCATTTTTCCAGGGAGCCGGTAATACATCAACAATCCTGGGACAAGCAGATAATACTTCCGCATTATGGCCTTTCTTGTGGGGAGTTGAAAATTCCCGGTTAAGATCTGAGTTTGTTAATCACTGGTCAGATTCTGATCCTTATAATTTTAATGTAGATTATCCCCGTTTAAGGCCGGATACGCATGCTCATAATAATGCCGCTAGTACATTTTGGGTACGTGATGCAAGTTTCTTGCGTTTCAAGAATTTTGAGTTTAGTTATCGAATACCTCAAAACTTTGCTCGGAAAATGGGAGTGCAACAGGCGCGTATTTATTTGATGGGTAATAATTTGTGTGTATGGGATAACCTCAAAATGTGGGATCCGGAAATGGGTAGCAAGAAATCAGGAGCGGCCTATCCACTCCCAAGGACTTTTACACTTGGGCTAGATGTAATTTTTTAATACTTAAATAGATATAATTGATTATGAAACAATTAAAATACTTGTTAGTTATCGCATTGACTGCGTGTATGTCATGTAATGACTTTTTGGATGTATCGGACGAATTGACACAAGAAGTAACCATGGACGATGTTTTTGAAAATCCAGCTTATACCAGACGTTTTCATCGTTATATTTATACAGGAATACCTGATATGAAATATATGGTGTTTAATACGGATTATAACAACCCTATGGATGGTTTGGATGCACCTTGGTCTCCCTGTTCGGATGAATTGAAGGCTAGTAGAAATTCTACCAATACAATACCCGTTTCCGGATATAGTTCGGCAAATGCACCTTATACTCGTTGGTCTTTATATAAACAGATTCGTCAATGTAATTTATTTTTGCAGTATGCCAAAGTTATTCCGGGTGATGTAGATCAGATATCAGAAGAAGAGTTGGCTGATATGAAAAATACAGCTCGTTTTTTCAGAGCTTATTATCACTATTTATTAGTTGAATTGTATGGTCCTGTACCATTAATGACTGAGGTAGTGGATTCGAATGCTGCCGATTTGGACTTTGCACGTGCTCCGTTGGATGAGGTCGTGAATTTTATCGATGCTGAATTGGCGGAATTATCCAAATTATTGCCTGAACAACGTCTGGAAGATAATGAACGGGTAAAACCGACAAGAGGAGTTGCTTTAGCTGTTCGTGCAAAACTTTGGGTATATGCTGCCAGCCCTTTATTAAACGGAGGTTATGCAGAAGCATTAGAGGTGACGAATACTGACGGGACACGGTTATTTCCGGATAGAGACAATAATAAATGGCAAAAAGCTTTGAATGCATTGCAGGAGTTAATCGACTGGGCGGAAACCGGAGCCTATGAGTTGCATACGGTTTATAATCCGGATGGAACGGTCAATGCGGCTCAATCTTTATACCAATTACAACAAGTGTACAATAAGGAAATTATTTGGGCTGCTACAAACAATTCCTTTGGGGCTGTTAATTCTGACGGACAAGATAGAAGTTGTACCCCTCGTACTGAAGGAGTAGGACAAACGGCTTTAGGCGTACTTCAGGATATGGTGGATGATTTTTTTATGGCAGATGGCCTAAGTATTGAAGAATCTCCTAATTATACCGAGGAAGGGTTTAGTGATTATGTCAATGAAATTCCGGCTTCACCGATTATGGGAGGTGTGACGCCTGTAATAACCACTCAGGTTTCTAATATGTATTTGAATCGTGAACCTCGTTTCTACGATGCTGTATTCTTCCAGGGACGCAGATGGCATATTTCCGGTCGGGAAATATTTTTCCATGATGGAGGTAATAATGGAAAGACAGGCGGTATGTATTCCAGAACAGGTTATTTACCTTATAAGGGATATTGCAAAGAACTGTATAATTCCGGCAGTTTCAAAAAATCTCAATTCCGTCCCAGCATTCTTTTCCGTTTAGGCGAATTCTATCTGCTGTATGCAGAAGTTCTGAATGAGGTGAATCCATCAGATAGGCGTATTATTGAATACGTAGATCGTGTACGTGTTCGTGCAGGCATTCCTCGGTTGGCTGATATTAAACCTCAAATTATAGGTAATAAAGAATTACAACGTGAAGCGATTCGTAAGGAAATGCGTGTAGAACTTTTCATGGAAGGTCAGCGCTACTTTAATGTGCGTCGTTGGATGGTTGCCGAAGATGGCCAGGAGTCTCCGCAAGGTGGATGGGTAAAAGGTATGAATCTGGATTCAAAAGATCCTAAAGAAGAATTCCATAAACGTAAAAATGTGGAATTACGACTTTTTGAAAGACGTATGTACTTATATCCTCTTCCTTTGAATGAGGTACAGAAATCCAGAAAACTGGTTCAGAATCCGGGTTGGGAATAAATGACAAGATAGTGTAATAATAGGAGGAGTATGCTAAAAAGTTATGATTGGCATACTCTTTCTTTTTCTATTTTCTGTATGACAAACTATGGAAAATAAAAATATGATGGTTTTAGTTGATATAAAATAAATACAGGAAAACCGGATAATAATCTTTCAGGTTGGTATGTAGTTTTTTCAATGCTTTGGAAATATGATATTCGACACCTTTCGGGGTTATGCCCAATGCTTCGGCGATCTCTTTATGAGACTTGTTCTCATAACGGCTCATCACAAATACAGCTCTGGTCTGTTCGGGTAAACCGGCCAGGGTTTTATTTACTATTTCTTGTGCTTCGGCGGTGAACAAGTCATTCGGGTCGCATGCTTCAAGTGTCGATATGCGGGTGTTCAGTTCCCATTCCGCATGGTTCAGCAATTGTTCGTTCACATCTTCCCTTACCTGAAGATGCTGAAGATAGTTGAGGCATTTGTTTTTTATGATGGTAAGAATATAGGCTGGTACATTCGAATCCTCTTCCAGTGAATGGCGGTTCTCCCAGTAATACATCAGTGCTTCGATCGTAAAATCTTCGGCGACAGCAACATCTCTTACATACGTATTCGCAAAGCGGATAAATCGGCCTTGATAATCAGTAAATAGTTGATTGAATGCTTTTAAATCTGTTGTATTCTCCATCCTCTAAGATTTGTAATCGGTCGTAAATATAATAAAAATAATGTTACTGATTCTCTCTTTGTTTTCAGAATCCTATATAGATAAAAAAGAACGATCCTCCATTGTTTAGAGGATCGTCCTTTTTTTTATTGTTATCCTATATATTTCAAAGAGAGATAACTTTAGTTCTTATTGTCCATTTGTTTTTATAATGTTTCAAAAACAGCAAAATTCAGCAAGATCGGTTCTGCTTTGGATTCGGAAATCTCCAATTTGATTGCATCGAGCGTTTGTGCTTCAAACCTGTTTATATGTTTATGGCCGATGCAGGTACCAGAAGAAAGGTCGATCCATTCATTATTTTTTTTACCTTTCAGGGTATATTTCAGAACCCGTTCTCCTTTTGAGATATCTTCCTGCAAGATGACACGGTTGATGCTGACCGGCTTGTCGAAAGATATGACAAATTCCGATCCGGTGCCCGATGTTTGTTGCAGCGGACTACCATATTGGCGTGTAATCTCTTTGCCCAGCGCTTCCACCTGGCGGACGTCGGCATCCGGAATAAGTCCCCTGTCGTCGATAACTAATCCCAGCAGCATATTCGTGTTTCTTCCTACACTGGTCTCATATTTTGTTAGTAGTTCGGGGAGAGTGAACATCATGCTATCCTGTCCAGTCGTCCAGAACCAGCCTCCCTGGAAGGAACGATTCCAGCGCAGGGTGAAATCTGATTCCCCCGGACACCAGAACGGGGCGAAAGGATCGCCGTTCAAGCCATTTATAACACGCGTGCCGTCGGCATTGGTTGTCGAATCGGCAGTAGACCAACACGGATAAGGGGCGACACCTTCCTCATTGCCTACCCATCTGATCAGGTTTGGATGACCGTACGGGCCCTGGAAAGCGATGGCATTGGGTTGTAGTTTCTGTACCAGGGATAGTACGTCTGCACCGCCCTGGTCTTTGGAGAGCACACCGCCGTCAAACCATATTTCAAATAATTCCCCGTAATTGCTCCATAACTCGGTCAATTGCTGCGTTACGATTTTGTTGTATTCTTCCTGAGTGACCGGACCGCCTTCCTGGACAACGCCGGGATTGTCTACATACAGATAACCGTTTGCTGTTGTGCTGGCGTAGATTCCCGGTTTGATATTATACTTTTTACAGGAAGCGATAAAATCGGCAACAATATCACCTTCGCCGTTTTTCCAGGGGGATTGTTTGATACTGTAATCATGTGCTTCCGTTGGCCACAGGCTGAACCCACTGCAATGCTTGGCTACCAGTACGGCATATTTGGCTCCCAGTTTGTGCGCGGTTTCCAGCCATTGGTCGGTATTCAATTCTGTCGGGTTGAAAATGGATGCGTCCGGATGCGTTCCCCATTTCCTGAAATTGTAGTCCGGTTGGTAAACAGGCATATCAAAATGGATCAATACGCCGACTTCGGCATCGGCCCAGGCCAGTTGCCGTGCGTTTGGGGTGACAACGTTCGTCGGTTCGTTGGATGAACAGGAAACAAGAACTGACAAGGCTGCCAGTAATCCTACAAATGTTTTTTTCATGATTGAGTCAGATTATATTTCAGATGCAAGTATAGTGAAAAATAATATGCCAATATGCTAATGTGTCAATATGCCAATAAAATACCGTGGATCTAAAATTCTTAAAACTGGTACATTAGCATATTGCCTTATTGGCATATTGGCACATTAGCTCATTGGCACATTATTAGTTTGTCCAACCCGGATTCTGCGGTAACAGATTAGGATTGTAAGTAAACTCGTCTGTCGGGATCGGATACAGGTATAAACGATCGTACCATGTACGTGTCATACCCGGATAGAGAACACGGTATTCACCTGTTGCCGGATCGCGCGGACCTAAATAAGTTTTTATGTTTTCCAGTAACTTCCCTGCTTTCCATCTGCACAAGTCATTCCAACGGAGGCCTTCGCAAGCCAGTTCTACACGACGTTCGCGACGAATCTCGTTTAATAGCGGAGAGATGGGAACTTCCCATTTCGGCCAGTTCGGATCGGTAAATCCTACATCTGTTGTCAGATGTTTCATGCCTACACGATCACGCAGTTTATTGATCGTTTTGTCCAGAACCGCCTGGTCACATTCACCCAATTCGGCTTTTGCTTCAGCATAATTCAGAAGAACTTCACCGTACCGGTAGATCAGGTCATCCAGCGTACATTTAATATATTCGTTATCTTCCGCTAACGGAGAATACATTTTGTATAAGCGGTAGCCTGTATTTGAGAGATTACTGAATACCGGAGAATTTTCATATTCTTCAGAACCATCTGCCAATATAGCGATAGGACGTTCTGGTGTATATATACATTGTTTCAAACGCGGGTCACGATTTTCAAACTCATCAGTGAATTTTACGTCACCTTTATACCGGTCGCTTAGAGCAATAGGTTTACCATCATCGCATAAGAATGATTCTACAAAGTCCTTGGTCATACCTGTATATGACTCGCGGACTGTACGAGGCCTGTTATTCATGCGTTTATCTGTCACATAGGCAGCAAAAAAGATCGCTTCCTTATTGTTTGAATAATCTTGTTGGTTGAACAGTGCATGATAGTCGTCTTCAATATTACCGGTAGAGTAAACAGTAAAATTACCACTATTGATAATTTTTTCGGCAGCATCTACACTAATACGTAGATACTTATCTGCATTTTCAAGATTTCTGTATTTTCTCCAGGTTCCTTCAAACAGACATACCCTGGATTTCAGAGTCAATGCAGCATATTTACTTAGACGTGAGTCTTGCATTGTTTCCGGCAACCATTCGCTGGCTTTGTCCAGGCAAGCACAGATAGAGTCGATAACAGCTCCGCGATCATTACGTGGATTGTATAGTTCTTCGGAAGAAGTAGTCAGGTCTGTTGTCAACCAGGGTACATCACCGAATCGAAGAACTTTTTCGTAATAGAACTTGGCTTTAAAGAAGTAAATCTCCCCTACATACTGGTTGATCTTTTCAGCATTCCCCTCAACGGTATGATAACGGCTCAAAAAATAATTACAACTTCTGATATTAGCCCAATCGCCTTTAGCCCAACCCCCTCCGGCTGTAGGGATGGTGTAATCGCTCCAAACAAAATTATCCTTAGATTGAGGTGCCTGATTGTCTGAGGCATTGTCACCGGTTATATATACCGGTATTATCCAGTGTTGTATAGAACTGGTTGGCAAAGTTTTTCAAGTCGCTTTCTGTCTTCCAATAAGTCTCGTCGTTGATTTTATCTTCCGGATACAAGTCCATAAAGTCGTTATTACATGCGGAAAATCCGAGTAATAAAGACAAGCTCGCTATATAATATACTTTTTTCATTCTGTTTTTAATTTTAATTATTCTACAATGTTTCATCTTAGAATGTCAGGTTAGCACCAAAAGAGAATGACCGGATAAATGGATAAGCATTTACTGTAGCCAATTCAGGATCGAAAGTGTCAGGCATTCCGGAGAATTCAAACAAGTTGTCTGCATTGAAGTAAACTCTCAGCTTGGAGATTTTAGCCTTTTCCGTGATATATTTAGGAATAGTATAACCAAGAGCGAGCTGTTTACAACGGATATAAGCACCATTCAACATGAAACGGGTCTGGTTTTCATTTACAGCAGAACCGTTCATACGGGCACGTGGAAAGAACGCATCGCGGTTATCTTCTCTCCAATAGTCATAATTCATCTTTTGGGGAACAGACCACTCAGATGTATAATGAGACAGATAGAATGTCTTTGACGGTATAATATCACGTTTCATAGTACCCTGGAAGAATAACGTGAAATCGAAGCCTTTATACTCGGCTGTACCACGGATACCGAAGTTATAACGCGGTGTTTCATTACCGATGATCTTTAGGTCACCAGAGTTGTTGACCGTGTTTTCACCTCTTGTAACTTCTCCGTCACCATTCAGGTCGGCAAATTTGATATCACCGGCATATTGCGTATAACCGACTATTTTTGACTGGTTCCATGAAGAGGCTTCTTCGTCGGACTGGAATAAACCATCTGTTACGAATCCCCAGATTTCACCCAACTTCTTGCCTTCATAATAATTGTCTGACAAGTTCTTTGTCGGATTATCATATTTGGTGATTTCAGCCTGATAGTCTGATAAAGATAGTGTTGCACTATAGGCGAAACCATTCTGTAAGGCCGATTTCCAGGTTAAAGCTACTTCCCATCCACTGGTTCTCAAATCGGCAGCATTCATCTGAGGTTCAGAAACACCTAAAATGGAAGGTAATGTTTTTGATTTTGTCAACATGTCTTCTGTTGTTCGAACGTAATAGTCGAATTCTCCGGTCAGTTTGCTGTCAAACATTGAGAAGTTAAAACCTAAGTCCCATTGTTTAACTGTTTCCCAGGTTAGCTGGTCGCTTACCAATCCCGGAGCATATACTCCCATCTGTTTTTCACCGCTAAACAGGTAACCTACTTCACCTGTGGTATAGGTAGAAATATAGGGATAATACATGTCATTACCACCTTGCAGTAGTACCTGGTTTCCTAAAGCCCCGTAAGAACCTCTGATCTTGAAGTCATTTACGATATGGGCGATCGGTTTCCAGAATTTTTCCTGTGAAAGTCTCCAACCCAATGAGAATGTCGGGAAGAATGCAAAACGGTCATCTTTCGGGAAACGTGAAGAACCGTCGTAACGGCCATTTACCTGTACCAGATATTTGTCGTCGTAAGCGTAGAACAGACGGAAGAAAGCACCACGGATGGCCCACTGGTTCATATAATCACTGGTCGAACGGTCGCCGGTTGCCAAGTTCAGAAATGGAATATCGTTGGCGATCAGATTGTTTCTACTCAGACCCACACCTTTATAAGTCGCATTTTCCTGGTTGAAACCGATCATGCCTTCCAAAGCATGTACTTTGTTGATTTTCTTCTTATAGGTAGCATATGCATTGAATACGTCGTACTGCGATTCTCTTTTGTTATAAGAGACCTGATTCGGAGAAGTATGCGGGAAGATTGAACCCTGATTTCCGTCGGCATCATAGTCGATGTATTCACGTACATGGTTCTTGAAAGAATAGTTATAGTAGTTATATGTATAATCGAAGTTGATTTCCAATCCTTCGAACGGGTTCAGTTTAGCGAATGCCGTTGCATACATATTATTGTTTCTCATTTCGGCAGAACCTCCTTGTGATAACCAGGCAGCCTGGTTCGTAAAGTAACCGTCACCACAGTAACCGGCAAAATGTCCGTCCGGATGGTAAACCGGCATCAAGGGACGGCTGTCGCCCGGAATCGTAGCTCCCAAAGAGTTGCTACCATATTTATTTTGTGGACCGGTATTCATTTTTACCATTGACAGAGTTGCTCTCAAGCCAACCTGCAACCAGTTGTTCACCTTGTAGTTTACGTGTTGCAATACATTGAAACGTTTGTAATCTTCGTCTGTCCATTTAGAGATACCGTCCTGCTGGAACATACCGGCCGATGTCATATATTTGGCTGTTTCGCTACCGCCTTGTACACTGATGTTGTACTGTTGCATCGGATAACTTTTCTTATTCAAGGCTTCATACCAGTCGGTATTGCCGCAATAACGGTATTTGCTGGCTGCATCGTCCGGATGATGGAATACCGGAAGATTATTGACCGGATCGTTGTAATAATTTCTGACATGCTCCATGGTGATGTCATCGAAATAGTTACTACCGTTGCTTGTTGTGTTGGCATCATTCATCCATTGTGTATATTCCATGGAGTTCATATAATTGGCATGAACGGTCGGAACGTTGATGGAATAGTTTGCGCTCAGTGAAACGACCGGTTTTTGTGATACGAAACCTGTCTTAGTGGTGATCAGGATTACACCGAAAGCGGCACGTGCGCCATAGATAGACGCGGAAGCCGCATCTTTCAGTACGGTTACATCCTTCACATCCTGCGGGTTAATCAGGTTCGGGTCCATTTCGATACCGTCCACCAGTACCAGCGGACCTCCGCCGGATAAGTTTGTCGTACCACGAATATTGAAGGAAGAACCTGTTCCCGGCGCACCGCTGGAAGAAGTGATATTCAAGTTGGCGATTGCGCCCTGCAAACCGGCTCCCAGGTTGGTCAACGGGCGGTCTTCGATCACTTCCGAACCGACGGTTGCCACAGAACCTGTCAAGTCTGCTTTTTTCATGGTACCGTATCCTACGACAACGACTTCTTCCAATGTCTCGGAGTCTTCCTGTAAGATGATTTCCATTCTTCTTCCGGCGTTAGCTTTCACTTCTTCTCTGACATAGCCGATGAAAGTGATTACCAGCGTAGAGCCTGATTTTGCGTTAATAGAGAAATTCCCTTCTACGTCCGTTGTAGTTCCGTTGGTTGTCCCTTTTTCGACAATGTTGGCACCGATAACGGGGTCTCCATTGGTGTCGATTACTTTACCTCTGATTGTACTACTTTGTTGCGGAGCGGAAGCCATAGTCTGTTTGCCAAGTACGATATGGTTTCCTTCTACAGAATATGTGATACCCGAATCAGCCAACAATTCTTCCAGTACTTTGGAGACAGGCTGGTTTTTAGCCTTTAACGACACCTTCTTGTTTACGTTTACCTGGTTGTTGTAGATAAACAGGTAATCAGTCTGGTGTTCTATCTCGTTCAGTACTGTTTCCAGTTGAACATTTTTCTTGTTAATACTGACCCTCGCATTTTGTGAATGTGTATTTTCTGCAAAAGTGCAGAACACACATACTAAGAGCAGGAATGTCGTGATTCTCATAATTCTGAAAATTTTTAAGGGTCGCGGTGCCCGATAATTACACCTCGACAAAGTGTTTTCTTTCATACTTTGTTGTGATTTGAAATTAATAAATTAATAATTTAGTTTGTGTTAATTGGATGTCTGCCGGCTATTGCCCCCCAGCTTTCACCGGCATTACGGTTAACAAATTTTTTATCCCATAAGCATTTTAATTTAGGTGAAACATATTGTTAAAATCATTTGATATAAATAATGTGATTGTCGTCATCCCGTTCATAGGCAAACTTTATATCTTTTTGTAAAACTCTCAATGCATAATCAACGCCGTCTGTTTGCCTGAACTTTCCTGTATACAAGTATTTTTGTACTTGTTTGTTTGTGATATAGATGTTTATCCCATAGTATTTCTCAAAATCCTTCATGATTGATGCAAATGTCTCGTTCTTGAAACAGATCAGGCCTTCCCGCCAGCGGTAAGGCGTATAATCGTCTACCGGTTTCACCCGCAGTTTACCTTCATATAGATAGGCTTTATTATGTGGTGTGAGCATCAGGTTTTCGTTTGCATCGGTCAGGGAAGAAATTCTCACACTTCCTTCCATCAGGGTTGTTTCAAATATTTCTGTTTCCGAATAAGAGTCGACATCGAATTTAGTTCCCAATACCTCTACGTTATAATTATTTGTTTGCACGATGAACGGTTTGCTTTTATCTTTTGTCACATCGAAATAGGCTTCGCCGTCCAGTTTGACCAGACGTTCCTTTTCGTTAAAGGTGATTGGGTATTGAATGGTAGTCCGTGCGTTCAGCCAGACATTTGTTCCGTCAGCTAATGTAATATTGATGCGTTGTCCTGCCGGGACAGTGATTGTTTGCAATGCTATCGGAGTCTGTTCCGTTTGCATTTGCCGGTAGATAAAACTCCCGCCAAGCGTAAGGGCGATGACTGCGGCTATTTTGATTAACTCAGTTCTAAGAGAACTAAGGTTTATCTATTTCTCTAGAAAGAGTTTTAATATTTCTTTGGAAGGATTCAAAAACAGGCCCGGCAGGATAAAAAAAGAAATAAAATGTAAAGTATCATTTTATTTCAGCTCTATTGGGCGGATCGGATTTCTACCGCAGAAAGTTTCTTTCGCTAAAATTCCCCACTGTTTTTGTTTATGTGGGGAATTTTCCCCACTACAAAGGGGAATAATCCCCACAGCAATGGGGAAAAATACCCACTGCAATGGGGTGAGAGTTAGACTTCACAAACAAATTTGATAAAATCAGAGCTGTTTCTGTCTTTATTGACACCACTGGAAACAATATCATATAAAGGAAAAATTGAGTTTGTAATATTTTTTTATATTTTTACTAGGGATATGCAAGTCTGAACTGCTATTAGTATAGAAGGGTAATCCTAAACGATATAAAATGAACAAAGATATATTATATAAATTTTTTGAAGGCAACGCATCATTTGAGGAGGAAGCGGCTGTAAAACAGTGGATGGAAGAGTCTGCTGAGAACCGCCTGGCCTTTTTGAAAGAACGGAAATTGTTTGATGCCATGTTGCTTTTGGGGAATGAAGAAATAATTAAGAACGGAAAGAAAAGATTTTCTATAAACCTTAGTTCTCTTAGAACTGAGTTAATCAAAATAGCCGCAGTTGTCGCAATCACTTTGGGAGGAAGTTATTTTTATTATCAGTCTTCGTTGGAAAAAGAATTGATGGCGATGCAGACAATCACTGTCCCGGCAGGCCAACGTATCAATATCACATTGGTCGATGGCACAAATGTCTGGCTAAATGCCAGGACTTCACTGTCATATCCGGTGAAATTCGGTAAAAATAATCGCCAGGTGGTCTTGGATGGCGAAGCCTATTTCGATGTGACAAAAGATAAAAGCAAACCGTTCATCGTGCAAACAAACAATTATAACGTAGAGGTATTGGGTACCCAATTTGATGTGAATGCCTATTCAGAAACAGGCGAGTTTGAAACAACGTTAATGTCGGGTAGCGTAAAGGTAGCTTCAGCAAGCGACTCCACGCAAAAAATAACTCTGAAACCGAACAATAAGGTTTTTCTGCAAGACGGTAAATTGCATGTAACCGCTGTGGACGACTATAATCCTTACCGCTGGAAGGAAGGCTTGATTTGCTTTAAGAATGAAACGTTTACATCCATTATGAAAGATTTTGAAAAATACTATGGATTAACAATTCAGGTAAAAAACAAGAATGTCTTTAAATACGTTTACACAGGTAAATTCCGACAGACAGACGGTATCGATTATGCGTTGAGGGTATTGCAGAAGGATATAAAGTTTACTTATCAGCGGGATGACGAGAACCAGATAATTTATATAGAATAAGATTGTAATTAATGATATTATTAACTTTAAAAGAATGCTTATGAATAATATACATGATCACTAGCTGAAAAATGCCGGCAAACGCTGGGGGGCAATTACCGGCATTCAATCAACACAATTCAATTAAAAACTGTATTAACTTCAAATCATCAACAAAGGTATGAAAAAAAACTCTTTGTCGGGTAGGTATTATCCTAAAAGCCCGAAACTTAAACAAATCTTTAGAATTATGCGAATCACCACGTTCCTACTCTTAGTATGTGTGTTCTGCTCTTTCGCAGAAAATACGCATTCACAAAATGCCCGGGTGAGTATTAGTAAACGTAATGCCCAGCTGGACGAAGTATTAGGCGAAATCGAAAAACAGACCGATTATCTGTTTATCTATAATAATCAGGTCGATGTGAACCGCAAGGTCTCTGTCAAAGTTAAAAATGAGCCGGTATCGGCAGTCCTTAAAAACATCCTGAAGAATTCGGAAATCGATTTTGATATGGAAGGTACGCATATCGTACTTACCAAAGTAACAGGAAAAACGGATGCTGAAATCCAGCAACAGGCAAGAAAAATCGATGGAGCGATACTCGATTCAAACGGCGAACCGGTTATCGGGGCGAATGTGATAATTAAAGGTACGACTAACGGTACCGTGACAGATATCAATGGAGAATTTTCCATCGAGGCCCAATCCGGCTCAGTTTTGGAAGTTTCTTATATCGGTTATCTGACAAAAGAAATTACAATTACCAATCAGAATACGCTTCGTGTTATATTGGTAGAAGATACCAAGACTCTGGATGAAGTGGTCGTAATCGGATATGGTACACAGAAAAAAGCCGACCTTACCGGTTCCGTGGCAAATATCAGTACCGAGAAGTTGAGTACACAGAGTAATGTGAATATCGGGCAGGCCCTTCAGGGTAAAATTGCCGGGGTCGATATCGTATCCCAGGGGGGTGCTCCGGGACAGAGCAGCCGTATCATGGTTCGTGGTATCGGTACCTTGAACAATGCCAGTCCGCTGTATATTGTGGATGGAATGTATATGAGCAGCATGGACCATCTGAATCCGAACGATATTGAAAGTATAGATGTGCTGAAAGATGCCTCTTCTGCTGCCATCTACGGTTCACGTGCTGCCAATGGCGTTATTATTGTTACCACAAAATCCGGTTCCAATACGGAAGGAAAACCGATTATCGATGCTTCGGTAAATGTCGGTGTGCAAACTCCGTCCAAATATCTGGATATGCTGGGAGCGGAAGATTGGGCGCGCCTGACAACTGTTTCCCGTCAGGCTATCGGTGCCAGTCCGCTTGAAATGGCAACCGATATGAAAGAAAGTAATGACTGGCAGGATGAAATGATGGGACCTGCCCTGATGCAGAATTATAACCTGACGGTCAGAGGCGGCACAAAGTATTTTACTTATTATACAGGTCTTGGTTATGTCAATCAGGACGGAACAATAAAAGGTACGAATTACCAACGCTATAATGCCCAGTTTAAATCGGAATATAAGCGTGGTTGGTTTACTTTTGGAAACAATGTCGTGTTCAGTTCACAACAGAATAATCCTTTGTACGGTTTTGCACGCGGTGGTTATCTGGGTATTATCCTTCAGTCTATACCGACTCTTCAAAAATATGATCCGACCAACGAAAAGGGAGGCTATGGTAAAGTGTATGGTGATGCAACCGATATTCCTAATCCGCTGGGTATCCTGGATGAAAACCTGACGCGCAGGACATGGAATGCATATAATGCTTATATCAACCTGTATGCAGAGGTTAAATTGCCTTTAGGATTTAAATACCGGCTGAATGCAACTCCTGATCTCTCCTTTGAACGGAATACATCTTATGAAAATATCTATGATTTCGGTTTGCGTAATAATGCAGTGTCCAACATGACCGAATATCGTTATCAAAAGAATAATTTCCTGATTGAAAATCTGTTGACGTTTGACCAGACATTCGGCAAACATAAGATCAGTGCTTTGTTGGGATATTCTTATCAGAATTATCATACCCGTTATATACTGGCTTCCGGTAAGGGGTTGCCTGAAGGAATAACTGAAGTAGGTGCTGCTACACAGGACCGTATGAATGATACATGGTCGAAAGAGAGCGCGTTGACCTCAATCATTTCCCGTGTATTCTATTCATATGATAATCGTTATTTGATTACAGCGACTTATCGCCGGGACGGTTCTTCCAAATTTGCCAAAGAGAATCGATACGGACATTTCCCCTCCGTTTCGGTCGGTTGGAATATCGCAGAAGAACATTTTATGGAACAGTCGAAGAGCTGGATGGACCAGTTGAAGTTGAGAGCGGGATATGGTATCCTGGGTAATCAGGAAATTGACGACTATATGTACACCAGTGTTATTACATCCAATATTAATTATCCGGATGGTAACGGCGGTTTGATTAGTGGTGCATTCCCCAAAGATTTTGCAAATCCGGCAATTAAATGGGAAGAAACGGAAATGACCAATATCGGTGTAGATATGGCTTTTATGAACTCACGGTTGATGATCACGGGTGACTGGTATCGTAAGAATACTAAAGATATATTGTTGACAGTGCCTATTCCTATTTCGACAGGTGGTGCAAACGATCCCGTCCGTAATGCCGGTAAAATTAAAAATACAGGTGTGGAATGGACTGTGGGTTGGAATGATGCCCCTTCAAAAGATTTTTCTTATGGAATTACCTGGACCGGTAATGCGATGAAAAATGAAGTAGTAGAAATGGGAGATGCCAACCAGGTGATCGAAGGAGGTAAAAACCGTACCAATGTTGCTACGACCCGTACGTTGGCCGGCTATCCGATCGGTGGTTTCTGGTTGATCCCAACAGAAGGTCTGTTCCAGAACCAGGCGGAGATAGATGCATATGTAAAGGACGGTAATTTGATTCAGCCGAATGCAAAACCTGGAGATATCCGTTTCAAGGATTCTAATGGTGACGGAAAAATTACGGATGACGATCGTGTCTATTGCGGCAGTCCGTTCCCGACACTGACTATGGGATTAAATCTGAATGCAAGCTACAAGGGATTTGACCTTTTATTGGGCATGCAGGGTGTTTTTGGCAATAAAGTGTATAATGGAACCCGTTTAGAGTTGGAAGGTGTAAATAAGGGAACGAACTTCCTGGCTTCTACGCTCGATTACTGGACTCCGGACAATCCCGGTGCATCGCATCCTCGTTTAGTTTGGGATGATCCGAACCAGAACACCCGGCCTCAGAGTGATCGTTTCCTTGAAAACGGTTCATTCTTCCGTCTGCGTAATGTCCAGTTAGGATATACATTCCCGAATCGTTGGTTCCAGGATAAAATACAAAAACTGCGTGTATATGTGAATGCGGAAAATTTGTTTACAATCACAGGATATAGTGGTTACACTCCTGATATCAATAATGCAGACAATGCAACGTCCCGTGGTTTCGATAACTTTGTTTATCCGACAAACAGAGTATTCATGTTGGGACTTAATCTTACATTCTAAAAAATCATGTCATTATGAAAACATTAAAATTAATCATATTCGTTTTTATTGCCATTACACTTAATGGTTGTGAAGGCAAACTGGATCTGACTAATCCGAATAAGCCGACCGGAGAAACTTTCTGGAAGACGGAAGCCGACTTCAGACAGGCTATGGCCTCTTGTTATACGCCGCTAAAAAACTGGAATGGCGGATATTATGGAACCCGTGGACTGATGACTCGCATTTCACGTGCGGATGATATTGAGTTTAGAAATGATATATCGGATATCTATTCAATGCATCGTTTCACGAATGATCCGAATAATGGAGTCGGGCAGAATATATTTTACCAGTTCTATAATGCGATTTATCGTGCAAATTCAATTTTGCAGGAAATAGAAGGAAAGGAATTCTCAGAAGATTTTATCAATGTTATACGTGGCGAAGCTCTTTTTATCCGCGGCATGTATTATTTCCAGTTGGCAAAGGAGTTTGGTGATGTTCCTCTGCGGTTAACAGCTTCTCAGGACCCGGCAACTTTCCAGTTGGCTAAATCGAGCCAGGCAGAAGTGTACGGGCAAGCCGAAAAAGACTTTATCGAGTCAGCATCTCTGCTGCCTTTGGCAAATGATAAAGGGAAGCCGACACGGGGAACTTCGTATGCTTATTTAGGTAAATTGTATGTGTATATGGAAAAATGGCAGGATGCTAAAAATACCCTGGAACCATTGACTAAAGCTCCGTATACGTATAAACTGGTTGATGATTTTACCTGGAATTTCGATGAGGAGCATGAAAATAATGCAGAAAGTATTTTTGAGATCCTCTATGAGCCGGTAGGCGGATCGGACCAGTGGGATAATGGTGAAACAGCCAATTCTGCCCAGTCGACCACCATTGCTGTCGAATATGCGGCCGGTGCTGTTGGCGGATGGTTTGAGGCAAAACCGACCCAGAAGATGATGGATATTTTCAGGAAAGAAAGAGCGGCAAACGGAGAGTATGATTATCGTACATTGACATCTGTTGCCTGGGATTATCCTGGCTGTATGTATTATATGAAGCCTATTCAGGAAGTATTATCCGGTGAAGACCTGGCTTCTTACTGGATTCTTAAATATCAGAATTCCAAAACCCGTGAACAGGAAGTGGAAACAATTCCTTCCTATATCAACGAACGTGCCATGCGTTTTGCCGATGTGATCTTGTTATTGGCTGAGTGTGAACTGAATCTGAATAATACGGTACAGGCAATCGGTTACATAGACCAGATACGTACCCGTGGAGGTAACTTGCTTCCTTATTCCGGCAAGACAGATGCTGCATCGGTTAAGGAAGAACTGATCCATCAGCGTGCTATCGAGTTCTTTAAAGAAGGGGAACGTTTCTATGACCTTCGCCGTTGGGGGTTGCTTGAACAGGAGTTGAAAGCGCAGGACCCAATCCGTTTTGCCAGCTTCCAGAAACGTCATTATTATTTGCCCATACCGGCTAAAGAGATACAAACCAACTTGTTGTGTACTCAGAATGGTGACTGGTAATTGAATGGAATAAGTTGACAGGATAAGGCCGTTACCGTCTGGCAACGGCCTTATTTGTCTCTGATAACAACGTAAAAACATATTTGTATGAAATCGAATAAAATAATAGTTGCTATATTTTTAAGTATCAGTTTTAGTATACAGGGACAGGCGCAATCGACGGTAGGAGTCACTCATTCCGGCCAATCTACCGGGCAAACACCTTTTCCCGTAGATACGTATGCAGAATTGCCTAATCCGGCAACAACGGATCCGGCATTATGGAAAAATGTAAAAGGGACAAGTGTAAGTTGGGGTTCTACCGATATACGGTATAAAAAAGAAGAACCGGCACCAGTCGGCCGGATAAGTAAAGAGATCGAACTGACGGCATGGAAGGGAGAACGTGTTGCTTCCCAGTGGGTTGTATGGGGTGATCAACCTTTACATAGTCTATCCTTTTCTGTAACGGAACTGGTTCATAAAAATAAGAAAAGCAAGATTGGTCAGGATCGGTTGTTGTCAGGTTTTGTTCGTTATGTAATGACAGACGAACTGAATAAGGATGGAATGGGGGGATGTGGCTCCCGTCCGGATGCTGCTGCATTTGATTCGTCATTGGTTGCCGATCCGATAGATCACCTGACAAAAGTACTTTCTTTACCGGAGCGTACTACTCAGGGAGGATGGGTGCGCGTATGGGTTCCTCAAGATAGTCCGGCTGGTATTTATGAGGGCAAAGTGATTCTGAAAGACGGGGATAAAACACTCGGGGAACTTATTTTAGAAATCAATGTGAAAGATCGCATCTTACCTATGCCGTCCGAGTGGACTTATCATCTTGACTTATGGCAGAATCCGTTCGCAATAGCACGTTATCATCAGGTTGAACCCTGGAGTAAGGCTCATTTTGATTGTATGCGTCCCTATATGGAGATGTATCGCCAGGCAGGAGGAAAGGTCATAACTGCCTCCATCATGCATAAACCCTGGAATGGGCAAACGTACGATTATTTTGAAACGATGATTACCTGGATGAAGAAGGCAGACGGCAGCTGGTCTTTTGATTACACTGTTTTCGACCGGTGGATAGAGTTTATGATGAGTGTCGGTGTAACGCAGGAAATAAACTGTTATTCGATGGTTCCCTGGAGGTTATCTTTTCAGTATTTCGACCAGGCAACCAATAGTCTGAAGTTTATAGATATGAAACCCGGTGATCTGGAGTATGAAGATATATGGGGAACTATGCTGAGATCGTTTGCTGCTCATTTGAAAGAAAAAGGCTGGTTCGATATTACCCATATTTCTATGGATGAACGTCCTATGGCGGTTATGCAGGAAACATTGAAAGTGATACATAAGGCCGATCCGGACTTCAAGGTTTCTTTAGCCGGTGCTTTACATGAAGAATTGTCTGACGAACTGGATGATTTCTGTGTGGCATTGCGGATGAAATATTCAGAAGAGATGAAGGCTAAACGTAGGGCTGAGGGTAAAGTCACTACCTTTTATACCAGTTGTGAAGAACCTCGTCCGAATACATTTACCTTTAATCCGCCTGCCGAATGTGAATGGTTCAGTTGGTATGCGGCGAAAGAAAATCTGGATGGTTATTCCCGCTGGGCATTGAACAGCTGGGTGATCGAACCGTTGCTTGACAGCCGCTTCTATACCTGGCCGGGAGGAGATACTTATTTTATCTATCCGGGTGCAAGAACCTCCATGCGTTTTGAGCGTCTGATTGCCGGTATTCAGGCATTTGAGAAAATCAGGATTTTGAGGGAGGAGTTCAATTTGTCAGGGAATCAACAGGCAAAAGCTAAAATAGATAAGGCATTGATCCTGTTTGATGAAAAAACATTGGAAAGTGTTCCCGCTTCGGCAGTTATATCAGAAGCGAATAAGATCATAAATGGTTATTGATTTGCCGGACATAATAATGAGAACTGTAAAGGGGAAGACAACGATTTTCCCCTTTACTTATTCTATAGTATAGAAACAAAATTTGAGCCCTTAACATTATAAACAAAAAAAAATCCCTATGTTTGTAAAGAACTTTATTTAGAGAGACGGGATATTTATTACTGCCTTAGGTATGAGATCTGTGATTATGGGAATGAATGTAGAGATTGAAGAAAAATATTTGAAAGAACTTGCAGGAGGCAGCCGTAAAGCCTTTGAAGTACTTTATATGACGTACGCTCCCCGTGTCGAGTATTTTTTGCGTGGCTTGCTTAAAAACGATCTTGAAGCGGAGGATATAACACAAGATATATTTTATAAGATATGGAGTAATCGTGAAACGATTGCCCAGATCGATTCGTTTAAGTCTTACCTGTTCCGTATGGCGAAAAATGCCGTATACAATCATTATTCCCATTTGCTGGTTAAAGAAAACTATATCGAGATCGAGAAGAACAAACAAGATTATGAGGATTTGATCGAGGAGAAAATACATGCCGAAGACCTGGAACTGCTCATCGTTATGTCAATAGAAAAAATGCCGCCTCAAAGAAAGAAAATATTTAAGATGAGCCGGTTCGAACATTTATCCAATGATGAAATCGCACAACAGTTGAATATTAGCAAACGTACTGTGGAGTCTCACATCTCGCAGGCAATGAGTGATTTAAGGAAGCTTTTGGTTTTGTATGTGATCACTTTCATGTAAATAAATAATTTTTTTCAATAAGACTCCGTGTGCATAGCTACTTGGCTGTCTTATATATGTAACACCACTAAGAATGAGAACAAATTATATATATTCCATTTTTACGAAATTTTTTGGCAACGATATGCCAAAGGAAGTTCAACTCCGTTTCCAGCACTGGTTTCTTCAAACTGAAGACAGCCTGGAAAAAGAGAAGGCTCTTCATAAAATATGGGATGGGATAGAGGTAAAAGCAGATGAGAAAACGCGCAGGAAATATGCGAAACTGAATGCCCGTATCGATCTGGCGGAAGGGAATAGGAAATATTTTGCAGTGAAGCGGATGGCGGTTGTCGCTGCCATGTTCCTGCTGATGTTGGGATCGGCTTGGATGGCGTGGAATATGAAAGATATGCAGGATGAAGAATCTTTCTATATCGTAGAAGCGCCGCTGGGTGAAAAAAGTAAACTGACCTTGCCTGACGGAACAGTTGTTTGGTTGAATGCCGGTTCGCAATTACGATATTCCAGTCATTTTAATAAAAATAACCGGGATGTCACTCTGGAAGGAGAAGGTTATTTTGAAGTCACCAGGCAACAGGAAAAAGAATTTGTCGTTTATTCTGCCGGATGTGGGGTGCATGTCAAGGGGACGGTATTCAATGTAAAAGCATATCCGGAAGATCCGACCATGGAAGTCCGTCTTTATGAAGGTTCGGTTTGTTTATCCACCCCTTCTGTCAGAGAAGAAGACGGAATTTATATGGAACCAGGCGAAAAGGTCCATTATAATAAAATGAATAAGACCACCAGGAAAGAAAAATTGCTTTATCAGGATGATTTGTCCTGGAAAGACGGATATTACCATTTTGCAGATAATTCACTGAAAGAGATTGCTGCCGAACTGGAACGTATATTTAATGTCCGCATCAAAATAGAAGATGACGATATTGAAAAATATAGATATCATATATCCTTTGTAAATCATGAAGTGTTGCCTGATATGCTGGATGCGATCAACAATGATAAAAAGTTGATTATAACGTATAATAAGGATACGATTGAGATAAGAAAGAGAAGATAATAACTCAATTTATTTGATAGAGATATAGGTAGTAAGCTGGAGCGTACGGTCAGCTGACGGATATTTCTATGCATGAATGTAAACTTTGTATAAACAATTAAATTAATTAACATGAGAACAAGACAGTCCTTTTATGAAAAACCGCTTCTTCTGTTTTTCCTGTTGATGATCTTTGTTTCTTCTACAGTGACGGCACAGGGTGCTGAAAAGATTTCCATGAAGTTAACAAATCTCACGATAGAACAGGCATTGGAGCAGATCACTAAACAGAATGGCTATTCGTATGTGATAAAAAGTTCAGATCTGAATATGCAGAAAAAAACTTCTGTAGATGTCACGGATGAACCGATCAGGGAGGTCCTTTACAAGGTGTTTGAAGGGCAGCCGGTTTCGATAGAGATTGTAGGGAAGAGTATCCGTATTTCAAAGGAAAACCGGAATGCTTCGACAGGAACTTCGCAGAAGAAGGTGGTGAAAGGAACCGTTACCGATGAGACGAACCAGCCGGTAGCCGGAGTGAATGTCGTTGAACAGGGAACGACAAACGGAACGATTACGGATATGAACGGGAATTATTCCCTGGAGGTAAGCGGTCCGAATGCGATATTGCAATATTCTTTTATCGGTTCCAGGACGATTACGCAAAAAGTAGGTAATCAAACTTCCATTAATGTTGTTTTGCAGGAAGATTCGCAGGCTTTGAGTGAAGTTGTCGTGGTTGGTTTCGGTACGCAGAAGAAAGTGAATCTTACAGGATCGGTTTCTACGGTTGCTTCAAAAGCCTTGGAATCGAGACCTGTTGCGAATGTCAGTCAGGCGCTTCAGGGATTGGTACCGGGATTGAATTTCTCGTATGCCGGTTCCGGAAACGGAGGAGAACTGAATAATGATATGAAATTGAATATCCGTGGTGGTGGTACGATCGGCGATGGTTCGAAATCGTCTCCACTGGTATTGATCGATGGGATGGAAGGTGATATGAATGCGCTGAATCCCCAGGATATCGAGAGTGTTTCCGTTTTGAAAGATGCTGCGGCTTCTTCAATCTACGGGTCAAGAGCTCCTTTCGGAGTGATATTGATCACAACCAAGAAAGGGAGTGCCGGAAAAATATCAGTGAACTATAATAACAGTTTCCGCTGGTCTTCGGCAATCAATACGCCCGACATTGCAGATTCGTATACTTATGCCCAATATTTTAACCGGGCAGCAGAAAATATGGGAGAAACCGGACGTTTTACACCGGAATGGCTTGAACGCATTAAAGCATATCAGGAAGGAACGTATCTTCCGACAACCGTACCGGATCCTAATAATCCGACCCGTTGGGATTGGCAGGGAAATTCCAATAACGATTGGTACGATATCTATTTTAATAATGCCGCGTTTTCACAGGAACATGCCGTCAGTGCCAATGGGGGAAGTGAGAAATATCAATTCTATGTATCTGCCAATTATCTGGACCAGAGCGGTCTGCTCAAATTTAATACGGATAAGATGCAACGTTATACCGTTACCGGTAAAATCAATGCTAAGCCGACAGATTGGTTAAGTTTCAATTACAGTTCGAAATTTATCCGGAATGATTATAAGAAACCCTCTGCGGTGGATGATAATGTTTTCTATCACAATATAGCAAAACGCTGGCCTATGGAACCGTTCCTCGATCCTAACGGACACGGAATGAGTATGGCTGAAAGCTTGTTGCAGGGTGGGGATTATAAGACTCAGAAAGACAACCTGTACCAGCAGTTTCAGCTTATCCTGGAGCCAATTAAGGACTGGAAGATTTTTGGAGAACTGAATTACAGGACTACAACGGAGTTTTTGCATAAAGATGTGAATCTGGTAACCAAATATGACGTGAGCAACAACCCGTGGACGAATCCGGCTGAACAGTCTTCCGTATTGGAACAGGCGACAAAGAATAACTTTTTCAACCCGAACGTCTATACGGAGTATTTCAAGGAACTTAATGGCGGTCACGCTTTTAAAGTGATGGTCGGTTTCCAGGCGGAACTGAATAAATACCGGGAACTGGGAGCTTCCAGAACAGATATGATCACTTCTAATTTGCCGACCCTGAATACTTCCACCGGAACGGACAAGATCACGAAAGGCGGATATTCACATTGGGCTACAGCCGGTTTCTTCGGTCGTATCAATTACAACTATAAAGAACGTTATTTGCTGGAAGTAAATGCCCGTTACGACGGAACGTCTCGCTTCTCCCGCGATAATAGATGGAATGTTTTCCCTTCTGTGTCTGCCGGTTGGAATATTGCACGCGAAGCATTCTGGGAACCCTATACAGATGTTGTGAACAATCTGAAGTTAAGAGGATCGTGGGGTGAATTGGGAAATCAGAATACAACCAATTTGTATCCTTACTACCAGTTACTCAAATTCGCAGCCAATGATGCAAACAGCCATTGGTTACTGAGTGGAGTGAAACCCAATACTGCCAATGCCCCTGATCTGATATCGACGTTATTGTCCTGGGAAACAATGCGCTCATGGAATATCGGTATCGATGTCGGCGCTTTGCAGAACCGTCTTACGTTTAGTTTTGACTATTTCAACCGTAAAACACTGGATATGGTAGGACCGGCACCCGAGTTGCCTGTTATCCTGGGGGCAACCGTTCCTAAAACAAATAATGCCGATATGGAATCGAAAGGTTTCGAACTGGATGTCGCGTGGAGAGACCGGATCGGTAAAGTTGATTACGGTGCACATATTCTCTTGTCGGACGACCGTCAGCGGGTAACCCGGTATTCAAATCCGACAGGAACATTAAACACTTGGTATGAAGGACAGTATTCCGGAGAAATATGGGGATATGTAACTCATGGTATTGCTAAGACGGATGAAGAAATGCAGAGCTGGCTTGCCAACCATAAGCAATCATTCGGAAATAGCTGGGCTGCCGGTGATATTATGTATGAGGACTTGAATGGCGACGGTGAAGTGAATGAGGGCAGTAATACGATTACCGATTCGGGCGATAAGAAAATCATCGGTAATTCCAGTCCGCGTTATAAATTCGGTATCGACCTGGATGCTTCCTGGAACGGTTTTGATATCCGTATGTTTTTCCAGGGCGTAGCAAAACGGGATTACTGGTTAGGCGATAATATGTTTTGGGGGGCAAGCGGTGGATTGTGGCAGAGTACTTGCTTCACGGACCATCTGGATTTCTTCCGTTCCGAAGGTGACGACTGGGGAGCGAACCCGAATGCTTATTTTCCTCGTCCGATATTGGATGGCGGAAAGAATCAGAAGAAACAGACCCGTTATCTTCAGAATGCGGCTTATCTGCGTTTGAAGAACTTGCAGATAGGTTATACCTTGCCTGCCAGTCTGACAAATAAAGCGGGACTGTCAAAGTTAAGAGTCTTCCTTTCCGTGGAGAACCTGTTTACGATCAGTGGTTTGCCTGATAGTTTTGATCCTGAAACATTAGGCTCGGGATACGGAAACTGGAATGGTACGGTAACGGAGTCTGCCAAATCATATCCTTTGTCAAGAACGGTTTCGACCGGATTAAGTGTAACATTCTAAAATTAATACATTATGAAACTAAAATATATCTTACCCATACTGATAGGAGCATTTTCCTTCACATCATGTAATGATTTTCTGGATAGGGAACCTTTGGATAACGTCACGCCCGAAGCTTTCTTCTGGAGTGAGAGTGATTTGGCTGCTTATACAATCAAGCAGTATAGTTTTACAACCCATGACGGTTGGAATCTGGGCACATGGAAAGATGACAATAATACCGATAACCAGGTCGCTGGTTCTTTCAATAACCGTTGGGTGCCGGGCGAATGGCGGGTAAGCGAATCGTTTTCCAGCCGGAGCGATGACCCGTGGAACTTCGATAAGATAAGAAATCTGAATTATTTCCTCGAGATTGCAGTGCCCCGCTGGCAGAATGGAGAAATAAAAGGGACTGATGCCAATATCAAGCATTATATCGGAGAAGCCTATTTTATGCGTGCCTGGCAATATCTGGGTAAACTTCAGACATTGGGCGATTTCCCGATTGTTCGTAACACATTGCCGGATGAACAGGAGGCTTTGACTGAAGCCAGCCACCGTCGTCCGAGAAATGAAGTGGCCCGTTTTATTATTTCAGACCTGGATTCGGCTATTATGTTATTGAATAACAGTCCGGCTGGCGGTAAAAACCGTATAACACGCAATGCCGCCTTATTGGTGAAGTCAAGAACCGCCCTGTTTGAGGCAAGCTGGGAAACGTATCATAAAGGTACGAACCGTGTACCGGGAGGTTCCGGATGGCCGGGCGCTTCCGCTACTTATCTGAAGGATTATTCGATCAACATCGATAATGAGATCAATTATTTTCTGGATGAAGCGATGAAAGCTGCTGCCGAAGTTGCTGATAATGTTCCTTTGACTGCAAATAACTTCGGGAAGAAGATGGATAACCCCTATTATGCACAGTTTGCCGCAGAAAGTATGGAAGGATATGAGGAAATACTTCTTTGGCGGGCATATGATATGGAGTATAAAGAGAAGCACTCCGCCGGCTATTATTTACAGCGTGGAGGTGGTAATTCCGGTTTTACCAGAGATTTTGTAGAAACATTCCTTTGTGAGGACGGCCTTCCGATTTATGCCTCTTCCAATTATGTGAGCGATAATACGATTGCCGAAGTGAAAGCAAACCGTGATTTCCGTCTGCAACTGTTCATGAAAGAACCGGGTGAGCTGTTAAGCGAACTGTCCGACGTCGATACGTTCGGATATCCGGATATCCTGGCAAAACAGGAAGTGCGCGCCGTAACAGGTTATTGCCTGCGTAAAGGAATGCCGCATACCTGGTATCGCGACGGTGACTATTGCGTGGAAGGATCACCAGTCTTTCGTGCGGTAGAAGCCTATCTTAATTATATAGAGGCTTCCTGCATGAAAAATGGCGGAAGCAGTATAGACAGCAAAGCCGATTCTTATTGGAAAGCGATTCGTGAACGTGTCGGTCTGCCGGCAGATTACCAGATGACGGTAGCAGCCACCGATCTGGCAAAGGAAAAAGACTGGGCTGTATACTCCGGGGGGCAGCCGGTATCCAAACTGTTATACAATATCCGTCGTGAACGTCGTTGTGAACTGATGGAAGAAGGTTTCCGTATGAACGATCTGAAACGATGGCGAGCGCTGGATCAGATTAAGAATTATCAGGTGGAAGGATTCAAATTATGGGGACCGATGCAGTACAACTATGTGGATAGTCAGGGTAATTCGTCTTTGATTCCGGAGGGAACCGAAGGCAAAACAGCCAACGTGTCCAGTCCCAGGAACAGTGAATATCTGCGTCCTTACCAGATCGTTAAAACATCGAACCTGGTCTATGATGGATACAACTGGTGTGACGCCCATTATTTAAGTCCGATCGCCATGCAGCATTTCCGTATTACGGCAACAGATCCGGAAAACGGGGAAACCTCTGTGATATATCAGAATCCGGGATGGCCTTTGAAAGCAAATGCCGGAGCAATCGGTTATTAAACGCGTAATCCGAAAAAAATATAGTACTTTAGCCAGCCTGGAGGACACAATTGTTGTGCCGGATTTCCAGGCTGGCTTTTCATTTTAAATCTTACATGCCATGAATACATATTTAAAGGAGTCTTGCTTGATTTTCATCTCTTTGTTTGGGATGTCCCTTTCTTTGTCATTTGCCCAGTTAAGTGAGCCGTTACCTTTTATGACTCACGCTAAGCCTCTTTCAGCCGAGATAGTGGATATCGGGATGCTGGATACGGTGCCTTCTACGGCTGCATTAGTCCGTTTACCTAATTGGAAAATCGTTTATATGGTAAAGGAACAAGGGAAATGGGAACCTTTCTTTGTGAAGGCGATTGAAACCGGTTATTGGGATACCCGTTATGAGAAAGATACCGATTATGATTCGGTATTTGCCGATATGCGGGAGATGGGAGCCAACACAGCCTATGTCATGTTGCATTGGGAAGATATAGAGCCGGCCGACAACCGGTTTGATTATTCTTTTGCCGATTCGGTGGTCGCGGCGGCCGGAAGACAGGGCTTGAAGGTCGGATGGGTCTTGTTCCTGCATGCCCAGAAAGAGCGGGTTCCTTCATTAAAACCTGAAACGGCCTGGACGTTTCACCTGGATGACCGTGACTCGTCAAACTATACGATGCAGTGGGTGAAGCGGGACGGTAAGTTGTATTCGAATATCAAGGATATTTTAGATTATGGGGTACGTCCGCTACATGTATATGGTCATAAGGAAATCTTTTACAGGGTGAGAAGAATGCTTTATCAGTTGGCTCAGCATTACAGGTTTGACGAAACGGTTATCGGTGTCCAGCTAGGAAATGAAGAAGGATTCAGCTTTTTGGATGAAAGCGATTTTAATCCGGTAACGGCTGAACTTTATAAAGAATGGATGCGTAAAACCAATAAAACGGATTATGCCCAGTTTAAAAAAGAGGCGATGGATTGGTGGTGGCAACAATTCACTTCTGCTTATCATGAGGGCGATCCGTATAAAATAATATCGTTCAACCTGGATGCGGCACAAGCGGAAGCCGGAGATCCCGAACGGGTAGCTATGACCGGAACAAGCGCCTCTACCTATGCCGACGGAAATCTGGATGTGATAGGCACTATGTTCTATAAAGGGTGGGGCTATAAAGCTATTCTGGGGTTAGACCACAGGTATAATAATTCATATAACTATCAGTTGCCCATATTGATCCCTTCTGAAATAGGTATCGGCCGTTTTAACTCACCTGTCTGGTTCCGTCATTTTATAGCGCATACCCTGGAAAGGGCGGCACAGGGATTCGGCGTTTATTGTTACGGGGAAGTTCGTAAAGAATTGCCGGAACTGGGGGACGTACGGAATGAACTGATCCGGATGCTGAAGAATATATCTCTGAATGAAGATATCATCTGGGAGGGATTACCCGGACCGGGTACTGTGTCCTGTCAGGTGGATGAACCGGGGGTACAGGTAAGCCATCTAAATAAAAACGGTCAGGAGACATTGGCCTTGATCTATTTCCCGGAAGCAAAAGAGATGACGGATAGTAGCCAGGTAAGTAATCTCCGGACTTTAAAATTGAACTGTATGACACAGAAAGAGGGGCAGTATAAAGTGGATATTTATAAGAATGGCGAATGTATAAAGAGTAATTCGCTTTCTCTGAAAGCCGGAATATCCCGGTCGATAAGGCTGGAGGGAATAAGAATGGATGATATTGTATTTGTTTCTATCCGCTAAATAAGCCGAAAAAATGCGATTGTTGTTTGTATATATTGGTGATGATGCGGTAGAATTAGTTTTTTATAATGTATCTTTGGATGCCCAACCTTATGATAGTAATATGCGAGAGGAAAGAAAATTATATTAGATATAAAATAACTATAGAAAATGAAAACTCAACTTGTATTGTGTATTGGCGGTTCCTTGTTGGCCGGGATGTCCGCCTGTAAAGACAAAGCTCCGGAAAAAGAAGTTCCGATGAATGTTATTTACATTTTGGCCGACGATCTGGGATATGGGGATATCGGTTGTTATGGTCAGCAGAAAATCAAGACACCGAATCTCGATAAGATGGCGCGGGAAGGAATGCTGTTTACCCAGCATTATGCCGGCTGTACGGTCAGTGCCCCTTCCCGTTGTTCATTGATGACCGGTTTGCATACCGGACATTCGCAGATACGCGGAAACAAAGAAATTGCTCCGGAAGGGCAACAGCCGATGGAGGCTGATACCTATACTTTGGGTAAACTGATGAAGTCGGCAGGATATGCAACCGGTATCTTCGGCAAATGGGGGTTGGGGTATCCGGGTTCTTCTTCTGTTCCTTCTACGATGGGATTCGATGAATTTTTCGGTTATAATTGTCAGCGTCAGGCTCATTCTTATTATCCGGATCATCTGTGGCATAATAATGATACGGTATTCCTGAGTGAGAATGATAACAATGGACGTAAAGTGTATTCGCAGGATCTGATCCACGAACAGGCCTTGAAATTTATTCGTGACAACAAGGATAAGCCGTTCTATGCCATGCTGACGTACACCTTGCCGCATGCGGAATTAAATCTGCCGCACGATTCTATCTACCAGATGTATGAAAATACTTTTGAAGAAGTTCCTTATGATAAAGGAGGATATTATCCGTCAGAAAAGCCATATGCGTCTTTTGCGGCTATGGTAACACGGTTGGATAAATATGTAGGCGATGTAATGGCGGAATTGAAAGAACTGGGATTGGATAAGAATACGATCGTGATCTTTACCAGCGATAACGGCCCGCACAGGGAAGGGGGAGCCAATCCGGATTATTTCCTGAGTTACGGTCCGTTGAAAGGGGTGAAGAGGGATGTCTACGAAGGCGGTATCCGTGTTCCGATGATTGCCTGGAATCCTGCCAAGATCAAAGCCGGAGTGAAAACGGAACATATCAGTGCCTTCTGGGATGTGATGCCGACTTTAGCAGAACTGACAGGTGTCGCTTTGCCTCAGGCAGGCGATGGCATCTCTTTCCTGCCGACCTTATTTTCTAAAGAAGGACAGAAGCAACATGAATATCTGTATTGGGAATTTCATGAACAGAATGGCCGTGAGGCTTTGCGTTGCGGTGACTGGAAACTGATCCGTCAACCGATCGTCGGTGAAACGATTCTGGAACTTTATGATCTGAGCAGCGATCTGCATGAAGATAACAATCTGGCTCAACAAAATCCGGAAAAGGTAAAAGAGCTGGAAGCGTTAATGGATGGTGCCCGTACCGAATCGCCTTTATTCAATTTCGGGAGGTAGTATCAATACATCTTAGTCACAAATAAAATAAATAATAATGAAGAAGCTAGTAACGTATCTTGTATTGCTTTTTTGCAGCCTTCCTTTATGGGCGGCACATCAACCGGAGTTCTCGACTGCCGGATTCTTTCGGATGGATCATTCCGGACGGGAGGTTTTCTCGATGAATCCTGCCTGGCGTTTCTATAAAGGAGGTCTGGCTGGTGCAGAAGCCAAAGATTTTAATGATAAAGACTGGACGGTGGTTTCCTTGCCGCATGGCATCGAATACCTGCCGACAGAAGCCAGCGGCTGCATCAACTATCAGGGAGAATCCTGGTATCGCAAGCATTTCACACCAGATGTCGCTTTAAAAGGGAAAAAGCTGTTCCTGCATTTCGAAGCCATCATGGGTAAGAGTAAAGTGTTTGTGAACGGAAAACAGCTGACAGAGCATTTTGGCGGTTATCTGCCTGTAGTGGTGGATGTGACAGAGGCGCTGGACTGGAACGGTGATAACGTAATTGCAGTCTGTACCGACAATAGCGACGATCCTTCCTATCCTCCCGGAAAGGCACAGGATGTATTGGATTATACTTATTTCGGAGGAATTTACCGCGACTGCTGGCTGGTAGCCCATAACAATATCTTTATCACAGACCCGAATTATGAGAATGAGATTGCCGGAGGCGGCTTGTTCGTCGCTTTTGACAAGGTCTCGGATGTTTCGGCCGAAGTTTTGTTGAAAATACAGGTTCGTAACGAAACGAAGAAAGCATTTACCGGTGTGGTAGAATATGAATTGCAACAACCGGATGGCAAACAGGTCGCTTTTCTGAATGATAAGATCAGGATAAAAGCAGGTAAGGCTGTGACTAGTTCAGATAAACTGCTGGTGAAGGATCCGTTGCTATGGAGTCCTTCTTCTCCTGCTTTATATAACCTGTTGGTTCGTATCCGTGATGAAGAAGGGAATGTGATTGATGGCTATCGACGCCGTATCGGTATCCGTAGCATTGAGTTTAAAGGGAAAGACGGCTTTTGGCTGAACGGCAAACCTTATGATAAACCGTTGATCGGGGCTAACCGTCATCAGGACTTTGCCGTTGTGGGCAATGCCGTGGCAAACAGTATCCATTGGCGTGATGCTAAAAAGCTGAAAGATACTGGTATGGAAGTGATCCGTAACGCCCATTGTCCGCAAGACCCGGCCTTTATGGATGCTTGCGACGAACTGGGGTTGTTCGTTATTGTGAATACGCCCGGCTGGCAGTTCTGGAACGATGCGCCTGAGTTTGCGCAACGTGTTTACAGTGACATACGTAATCTGGTGCGTCATGACCGTAACCATCCTTCGGTATGGCTTTGGGAACCGATCCTGAATGAGACCTGGTATCCGGCAGATTTTGCCAAGAACACCAATGATATCGTGCATGCCGAATACCCTTATCCTTCCTGCTATTGCGGCAGTGACAGCGAAGCACGCGGTCATGAAGTATTTCCGGTGCTCTTTACCCATCCCCGGAATGCAGATGCGGAATGGGCTTTGAAACAATCGGATGATTCGAAGACCTATTTCACCCGTGAATGGGGAGATAACGTAGACGACTGGAATTCACATAATTCACCCAGCCGTGTTGCCCGCAATTGGGGTGAACAGGCCATGCTGGTACAGGCACAACATTATGCTTCTCCGTCTTACCCTTATACCAGCTATGATGCTTTGTTCCAGACTTCCCGCCAGCATGTAGGTGGTTGTTTGTGGCATTCGTTCGATCATCAGCGTGGTTATCATCCGGATCCTTTCTACGGAGGAATCATGGATGTATTCCGCCAGCCTAAGTTCTCTTATTATATGTTTATGGCACAACGTCCGCCAGTGAAGACTGATCTGATAGCCGAAACAGGTCCGATGGTTTTTATAGCACACGAAATGACGCCGTTCTCAGGAAAAGACGTGGTTGTTTATTCCAATTGCGATGAGGTGCGGCTGACTTACAACAAAGGAGGAAAAACATATACTTATAAGAAGGATAAGAACCGTAAGGGAATGCCTTCGCCCGTTATCACTTTCCCCGATGTTTATGATTTTATGATAGATAAAGCCTTGTCGAGAGAACGGAAACAAGCCGATGTTTATCTGTTGGCTGAAGGGCTGATAGACGGAAAAGTAGTTGCTACCCATAAAGTAACACCTGCCCGCCGTCCTGAGAAACTATTGCTTTGGGTGGATAACGAAGGGACGAACCTGGAAGCAAACGGCTCTGATTTTGTAACAGTTATTGCCGCCGTAGCCGATAAGCAAGGCAACATCAAGCGGCTGAACAATTACTTCATCAAGTTCCATATCGAAGGTGAAGGACGTATCCTGGGAGGAAGCGATGTGATGGCAAATCCGGCTCCGGTGAAATGGGGAACTGCTCCGGTACTGGTACAGTCTACCTTGAAACCGGGGAAGATCAAAGTCATAGCCAGTGTCCTGATGGAAGGCTCCCAGATGCCGATCAGCGCAGAACTTGAACTGGAAAGTGCCCCGGCCGTTTATCCGTTACTCTATAACCAATCGGAGGCCGCTCTTATTCCTCTGACTGTAACCGGCAAGACAGATATGCAAATGAGCAAATCATCAGCCGAACGCGAAGTCGAACGTCTTCAAAAAGAAGTGAATGCCTTAAAACTGAAAGAGGTGGAAAGACAGCAGACTGAGTTCGGAGAACAGAGATAAGCAATTCTAATCCAAAAGAACGAATGAAACAGAATAAGATACCGCATACTTACACAATTATATCTGTTGTAATCCTGATCTGTGCCGCTCTTTCCTGGATCATTCCTGCCGGCGAATACTCCAGGGAGGTACGGGTTGTCAATGGTACCGAACGTACGGTTATTGTAGATAACTCCTTTCATGCAGTCGATCTCGCTCCGCAGAGCTGGCAGGTCTTCGGTGTGTTGCTGGAAGGATTCGAGAAACAGGCTGGCATCATAGCTTTCCTGCTGATTATCGGGGGAGCTTTCCATATTATGAACAGTAGCCGGGCGATTGATACCGGGATACTATCTTTCTTGCGTAGTTCGCGTAAGGTGGAGAAATATGGCTTTTTCCGGATGATTGGAGTGAATAATGTCGTGATATCCTTGATTATAATCCTGTTCAGTTTGTTCGGAGCCGTATTCGGCATGAGTGAGGAGACGCTTGCGTTTGTCATCATCATTGTGCCGCTTGCCATATCGATGGGGTATGATTCTATCACAGGACTCTGTATGGTTTATGTGGCGGCACATGTCGGTTTTTCAGGTGCTATACTGAATCCGTTTACAATCGGGATTGCGCAGGGATTGTCTGACTTGCCGCTGTTCTCCGGTTTCGGTTACCGGTTGTTTTGCTGGGTGGTACTTACTTCTATCCTGATCGTTATCGTTCTCCGTTATGCGGCGAAGGTGAAAAAAAATCCGAAACTGTCTCCTATGTATGAGGCGGATGCCTACTGGCGGGAAAAGGGAGAAGTTGCTTCCGAAGAGGTACAGGAAGAAAAGACGACGCGTTCTGCCTGGGTTGTCTACCTGTTGTTATTGCTTTCATTGACAGGCTTTTCGATCTATTACCCTTCTACCACATTTGAAGTAGGAGAGAGTGCTGTGAGTTTTCCGGCAGTACCGGTGTTTACCGCCCTTTTTGCTTTGACCGGTTGGTTGGGACTGCGCAAGTCAAATCAGTTTTTTATTTTGAACTTATTGGGCTATACTATTGTCTTTCTGGTAGTAGGAGTAATGGGGTATGGATGGTATCTGATGGAAATATCGGCTATCTTCCTGGCTATGGGACTGTTGTCCGGGTTTGCCAATAACGAGGGAGCCGACGGGATCATCAGCCAGTTCCTGACCGGAGCTAAAGATATGCTTTCGGCTGCACTGGTAGTCGGACTGGCGGGCGGGATTATCCAGATACTACAGGACGGGCGCATCATCGATCCGATCCTGCATAGTATGGCAACTTTGATGGGAGAGGCCGGAAAGATTGCTTCCCTCGGAGTTATGTACCTGATCCAGACTACGATCAATATTATTATCCCTTCCGGTTCGGCGAAGGCGGCATTGACTATGCCGATTATGGCACCATTCTCGGATGTGATCGGTATTTCCCGCCAGGCAACAGTGCTGGCGTTCCAGTTCGGTGACGGGTTTACCAATATGATCACACCTACTTCCGGTGTTTTGATGGGAGCGCTCGGATTGGCTCGTATACCTTATGAAATATGGCTGAAGTGGTTTTTCCGCATTCTTATCCTGTTTATTTTGCTGGGAATGTTATTGTTAATTCCTACAGTTTTAATACCTTTGGATGGATTCTAATCACTTATTCTAAAATACTGCAATATGAGAAAGAACTTTTTAGGGCTATTGGCCTGCTTGGGCCTGATGATTGCCTTACCGTGTTGTAAACCCTCACCTGCTGAGTGGAAATTGGTTTGGGAAGATAACTTCGATCAGACCGGTAGTTTTGATCCCGCTTCATGGAGTAAGATCCCTCGTGGCAAATCCGACTGGAATAACTATATGTCCGATTTTGACTCCTGCTATGCTATGCGTGACGGGAAGTTGGTATTGCGCGGCTTAGTTAATCACAGTTTGCCGAACGATACGGCAGCCTATATAACTGGTGGTGTTTATACAAAGGATAAAGTAGGCTTTACTAACGGGCGTCTGGAAATTCATGCAAAGCTGAACGGAGCGACCGGCGCATGGCCTGCTTTCTGGCTACTGCCCCAGGATGGTAAATGGCCCGGCGGAGGTGAGATCGACATTATGGAGCGTCTGAACAATGATAGTATCGCTTATCAGACAGTCCATTCCCATTATACTTTCGATCTGGGCATTAAAGATAATCCGAAACAGGGGAGCACGGGACTTATCAACCCGGATGATTTTAATACCTACACAGTAGAAATGTATCCGGATAGTCTGGTGTTTTTCATAAATGAAACCCGTACGTTTGCCTATCCCCGGATTGAAACGGATAAGGAAGGGCAGTTCCCTTTTAATGACGGTAAATTCTATCTGTTGCTGGATATGCAGCTAGGCGGTAGTTGGGTAGGTGCCGTTGATCCGGAAGATCTGCCGGTAGAAATGGAGATCGACTGGGTTCGCTTCTATCAAAAGCAATAAAAATGACTTCATAGGGTACAAGAGAGCCTTTCGCGTAGAAACGAAAGGCTTTTTTTATATTCTTATATCTGTATAAATGAATAAATCGCCGTTGTTAAAATAAACATCGTATCTTTGGCGTTTGTTATACGACTAAAGATACACGAGCTATGTTAGATATACAGTCTATCCGGAAAGATTTTCCAATACTGGAACATAAGATATACGATAAACCGCTCATTTACTTTGATAACGGTGCTACAACGCAGAAGCCCCGGTGTGTGGTTGAAAAGATAGAAAGCGGTTATTATAATGTAAATGCCAACATCCATCGCGGAGTGCATTTTCTGAGCCAGGCTGCAACCGAAGCGCATGAAGAGGCACGTAAAACCGTACAATCATTCCTGAATGCACGTTCTTCCAACGAAATCATTTTTACACGCGGAACAACGGAGGCAATTAATCTGATAGCTTCCAGCTTCACCGACGAATGTATGTCGGCTGGCGATGAGGTGATTGTCTCTGTTATGGAGCATCATTCCAATATCGTCCCCTGGCAGATACAGGCGGCCCGCAAAGGAATAGCCTTGAAAGTGATCCCGATGAATGAAAAGGGGGAACTGGATATGGAGCAGTTCCGTGAACTTTTCTCGGAACGGACGAAGCTGGTTTCCGTAACCCATGTCTCGAATGTGCTGGGTACAATAAATCCGGTGAAAGAAATAATTGAGGAAGCGCATAACCATGATGTGCCGGTATTGATAGACGGTGCGCAGGCTGTGCCTCACCTAGCGGTTGATGTGCAGGATCTGGATGCTGAGTTCTATGTATTCTCCGGTCATAAAGTATATGGGCCTACCGGTATCGGTGTGTTGTACGGAAAAGAAGAATGGCTGGATAAACTGCCTCCTTACCAAGGGGGTGGCGAAATGATCGCGACTGTCTCGTTCGAGAAGACGACATTCAATGAATTACCGTTTAAATTTGAAGCCGGTACTCCTGATTATATCGGTAGTACGGCTTTGGCAGAAGCCTTGCGTTATGTCAACCGTTTGGGGATGGATAATATCGCCGTTTACGAAGACGAACTGTTACGTTATGCGACTGATAAGCTGAATGCAATCGAAGGGATGCGTATTTTCGGGCAGGCTGACCATAAGGGGGCGGTCCTTTCTTTTTTGGTAGGCAATATTCACCATTATGATATGGGGATGCTGCTCGACCGTTTGGGAATTGCCGTGCGTACCGGTCACCATTGTGCCCAACCGCTGATGCAGGCTTTAGGCATTGAAGGAACCGTGCGTGCTTCTTTCTCCTTTTATAATACGAAAGAGGAGATCGATATTTTTGCAGCCGGGGTAGAACGTGTAAGAAAAATGTTTTAATAAGTAGTCTATGTTATATTACCTGAAGAAATATCCAATATCCTTGACAATCATTCTGGTTGTTATTTATCTGTCGTTTTTCAAGCCGCCTTCAGTGGAGATCGGAAAGATCCCGGGAATAGACAAGGTAGTCCATATTTGTATGTATGCCGGATTGTCCGGTATGCTTTGGATCGAGTTTTTACGTAATCACCGGAAATATGATGAGGTCTTGTGGCATGCCTGGATAGGTGCCGTGCTTTGTCCGATCCTGATGAGCGGGGCGATTGAATTATTGCAGGAATATTGTACGTCATATCGGGGAGGCGACTGGTTTGACTTCCTGGCAAACATCACAGGAGTTGTACTGGCAACCTTATTCTCTTATTTCGTGTTGCGCCCCTGGATGATAAAAAAGAAGATAGTAAATTGATTCATACAAATAAAACGCTATGTTGTTACCTTATTTGGAAGCGAACCGGATAGAAGCCGGATGTGATGAAGCCGGACGCGGATGTTTGGCCGGATCGGTATTTGCCGCTGCTGTTATTTTACCGCCTGATTTCAAGAACGATGATTTGAATGACAGCAAACAGTTGAGCGAAAAGAAACGGTATGCCTTGCGTCCTGTTATAGAGAAAGAGGCAATAGCCTGGGCTGTCGGCATCGTTACTCCTGAAGAAATTGATAAGATAAACATACTGAAGGCTTCTTTTCTGGCTATGCACCGTGCTATTGACCAGTTGCAGGTAAGACCGGAGCATTTGTTGATCGATGGAAATCGCTTTACTCCTTATCCCGATATAAAACATACGACAGTGGTGAAGGGGGATGGTAAATATCTGAGTATCGCCGCTGCCTCCATCCTTGCCAAAACTTATCGTGACGATTATATGGATGAACTTGCCAAAGAGTATCCGGATTATCACTGGACTGAAAATAAAGGTTACCCCACTAAAGCCCACCGTGAAGCAATCCGTACGATCGGAATTACCCCTTATCACCGTAAAACATTTACTTTATTACCGGAACAATTGGAGTTGAATTTTTAAGTTTTATTCTTCACCCTTCCTTTTTTAAAGGATAAGCCTTGACTTGTAAAGTATTTTGGTGTAAATGATCTGGCCGTTCAGATGAATGGTTATGATCCGTTATTCCCATAACCCAAAAGTGTTTAGTGCTCTCTTTGAACTATTTTTTTTAACATAGTTCACATAGGACTAGGTTAAGAAACCGATTGCAAATATAGTATTTTTTGCAAAAACAATATACTTTGATGCAAAAATTAATAAAATAAGGCTATAAATCACTTCTTTCTTGCAGAGAAAAGTCCCTTTATCTTCTTAAAAGACCTAGTCCTATGTGAACTATGTTAAAAAAAATAGTTCAAAGAGAGCACTAAACACTTTTGGGTTATG
>NZ_QTMM01000010.1:90160-268266 GCF_003635445.1 Parabacteroides sp. AF17-3
CGTTAATAATACCACTAGTGTTGATATTTTGAAAAACTTAGTTTGATAAAATATGCAGGTAACTCGATCTGATAATTTACTATTGGATTGTCTTCTTTGGATACATATAGAATATTGTTGTTGTTGTTGATTTTTAGAAAAAAAACGCTAATTGTTTGTTGTGGTATAAAAACGCTAAAAAGTTCCTGTCTTCTGTATTGTGCAGAGGGAGATATATACATCTAAAAAGTCTATATAAAATTGTCTAACTTTTATTCCAGGTTGATTATGAGGTACAATAGCAGCTAGTAGAGGAGGTAGAAGGATCGTTCCTTTTTTAACCTAATCCGTGAATAGTTTTTTTATTCAAGTTCTAATCGTTAATTAATTAAGTTATGAATAATTACACAAAGAAAGTTGCCTGCATGGCCATTCCTTTGTTTTGTCTTAATTTGACCATGGCGGCTGAAAGCAATCTTTCAGACCTTGATATCCGGAAAGCCGTAGCAATAGAGGAAGCAGCATCGGTAAATCAGAATACTCGCAAAGTGACAGGTGTCGTTAAAGATGAAAACGGGGAACCGGTAATTGGCGCCAGTGTTGTTGAAGTAGGTACCACTAATGGTATTATGACAGATATGGATGGAAAGTTTGAATTGTCCGTCAAAGCTAACGGTTCATTGCAAGTCTCTTATGTAGGCTTTGTAACCCAAACTATAAAACCAGGAAATAAAAACAATATTCAAATCATATTACAGGAAGACAACCAGGCTTTGGACGAAGTGGTGGTTGTAGCTTTCGGTAAAAGTACGAAAGAAGCCTTTACCGGTTCTGCCGGCATAATGAAATCGGACGACCTTCTGAAAGCGCAGGTTTCGAACCCGGCCCAGGCTTTGGCTGGGCGTGTAGCCGGTGTACAGTTAAGCAATTCTTCTTCACAACCGGGTAGCTCTCCTTCTATAACAATTCGTGGTTTTGGTTCAATATCCTCAGATACAGAACCTTTGATCGTTGTTGACGGTATGCCTTTCGATGGTGACCTGAACCTGATAAACTCGAACGATATCGAGTCGATGACCGTATTGAAAGATGCAGCTTCCAATGCATTGTATGGTGCCCGTGGCGCCAATGGCGTTATCATGATTACTACGAAGAAGGGTAAAAATGGCGATGCAAAAGTTTCTGTTGATGCCAAATGGGGTGCTAACTCGAATGGTCTCCAGAATTATAAGACGACAAACGCCCAGCAGTTCTACGAAACTTATTACAAGATGTTATATAACTATTATATAACTGAACCGGGCGGCTCTATGTCGGCAACAGATGCCCATGCCTTGGCAAATCAACATCTGACAAACTCATCCAGTGGTGTCGGCCCGGGTTATATGATATATACGGTTCCCGAAGGGCAAGACTTTATCCAACAGGGTGGTGTAATGAATCCGGGAGCGACCATGGGAGCACTATATGATTATAATGGACAAAAATTCTGGTTGCAGGCTGATGACTGGGAAGAGATCGGTTTGCAGAACGGTTTCCGTCAAGAGTATAACGTATCGGTATCAGGTGCTTCCGAGCGTATAAACTATTATACATCTATAGGATATCTGGATCAGGACGGTATTCAGGAAGGCTCCATGCAAAAACGTTTAACAGCACGTGCAAAGCTGGATTACCAGGCAAAAAAATGGTTGAAAGTCGGTGCAAACTTCAACTATACAAAATATAATTACAGTCAGACATCCGAAGGTACAATCGGTACTGGAACTATCTGGAGCACCATAAAGAGCCAAGCTCCCATTTATCCTGTTTACCTCCGGGATGCAAATAAGAATATCATGATCGATCAGTGGGGAGAGAAAATGTATGACTTTGCACAAGCTTACGATCTGACTCGTGCAGGCGGTGTGGGAGGTAACTGTATTTTCTCAAACAAATATCGTTCTGATGAAACGACCGGTAACTCTTTTATTGCCAGTGGTTATGCAGATATTAATCTGACTCAGGATCTGACCTTCACGTTTAATGCCAATGCATATGATTATGATCGTCGTTATACCTATGCAACCAGTCCTTTTGTCGATTACTATACCAGTTCTTCTGATAATGGCTACTTGTCGAAAGCTTCTTATCGCACTTTCACTTATAATACGCAACAGTTGTTGAATTATAACAAGCAGTTCGGTAAACATGATGTCGGAGCAATGGTCGGTCATGAATATTATAATTACAAATATGAATCATTGAGTGCTTCCGGACGTAATTTCGGAATCGATGGAACACGTGAACTGGCTACTCTTTTGAATTTGAATAATAATCCATATTCTTATTCAAATTCTTATAATAATGAAGGTTACTTCTTCCGTGCTATGTATAATTACGATGCGAAGTATTTCGGTTCGGTATCTTATCGTCGTGATGCTTCTTCACGTTTTGCGAAAGAACACCGTTGGGGTAACTTCTGGTCTGTCGGTGGTGCCTGGCTTATTTCTAAAGAAGCTTTCTTTAACGCACCTTGGGTGAACTCTTTGAAGCTGAAGGCTTCTGTCGGTTCTCAGGGTAATGACAATATCGGTGATTATTTGTATGCCGATTCTTACAAAGTGGTAAATAATGATGATCAGGCTGCTTACCAGTGGCGTCAGAAAGGTTCCAGTGATATTACTTGGGAAACCAATACAAACTGGAATATAGGTACAGAATTTGATCTTTTCGGCGGACGCTTGGGCGGTAGCCTGGATTATTTCTATCGGAAAACCAGTGATATGTTGTTTTCTCTGAATACACCTCCTTCTATTGGTTACACCAGTTATTTCGTTAACTTGGGTGATATGCGTAATGCCGGTATTGAGTTGGTTTTGCAGGGAACTCTGATCAGCAATAAGGATTTCAAATGGGATGTCAACTTCAATATTTCTCATGTAAAGAATAAAGTATTGACTTTACCGGATGCAATCAAAACAACAAAGGTAGACGGACATAATGGTTATGTCAATCTGGATAAATCGTTTGTATCCAAGTACAAATATTTTGTGGCAGAAGGTCTTTCTCTGTATACTTGGTACTTGCCTAAATTTGCCGGTTTGGATCCTGAAACAGGAGAGTCTTTATTCTATAAAGATATTCTTGATGAGGCAGGAAATGTCACAGGACAGGAAACAACCAAAGATGCAAGTCAGGCAACCGATTATCTGATTGGTGATGCTCTTCCTTCTTTCTATGGTGGTTTGGGTACTTCATTATCCTATCGTGGTTTTGACTTCTCTATCAACCTGAACTATCAATTGGGTGGAAAGGCTTACGATTATACTTATCAGACATTGATGCACACCAGCACCACTACGTCTACAACTTGGCATAAGGACATCTTGAATGCCTGGTCGCCGGAGAATACAGGTTCAAATATTCCGCGTTTGCAGTTTGCAGAAAAGTATTCACAGAATCCGCGTTCAGACCGTTTCATTACTAACGCAAGCTATCTGAATATCCAGAATATTAATCTGGGATATACATTGCCTTCCAGTCTGACACAGAAGTACAATGTTCAGAATATACGTGTTTATTTCTCGGGAGAAAACCTGTTCTACTTCTCTGCACGCCAGGGATTCGATCCTCGCTATACATTGAAAGGATACAGTAATCCGGAACTTTATTCTCCGATACGTACTATCTCAGGTGGTATTTCATTGACATTCTAAACACTAAAAAGAAAACATCATGAAGAAATATAAGATTTTATTGGCTGCTGCGGCTCTTCTGGGGTTAAGTAGCTGTATCGAAGAAACATTGCCGACAGAATATGTGTTGAATGACCAGATTCAAGCATCGGAATCGGCTTTACAAGGGATGGTCAACTCTATTTATACTTCAATGGGCGGGTATATAAATGATGACGGTGGTATAGAAATGATTTCGTATGGTAGTATGCGTGCCATGCTTGAACATAGTACGACCCAGTTTGTCTGTTCCGGAGCGAATGGGTATAACACCATGGGCGCTTATTGCTATGGAGCGATCAGTGCTACCGGTTCCAATCGTGGATTGTATCCTTCTTATCTCTATTATTCTTATATCAAGAATGTAAACGATATTATCGGCATGATCGATGTGAACGATTTGGATGATACGAAAAAGGGATATCTGGGCGTCAGCTACGCTTACCGTGCACTTTATTATCTGGATCTGGTTCAGATTATGGAATACAAGAAACCGACCGATAGCCGTTACAGCTATGTAAGTCCTGAAAATGACTTGACGAATTTGGGTGTACCTATTGTAACGGAGAAGACAACATCGGAAGAGGCTTCCAATAATCCGCGTGCAACAGTGGATGCAGCCTATGATTTGATCCTGAGTGACTTGCAGCAGGCAGAAACATATCTGAGCGGATATACCCGTACTGATAAAACCCAGCCGAACCTGGCGGTTGTCTATGGTTTGTATGCCCGTACATATGCTAATCTGGCTTCTCGTGTGAAAACATCCGCTACCTATAAAGACGAAGCATCCTATTGGCAGAAATCCGGTGAATATGCAGATAAGGCTATTTCTGTAGCCGGTTGTACTCCATTGACGGAAGCAGAATGGACCGATCCGGTTAATGGCTTTAACAATCGTAACTCTCAGAATTCATGGATGTGGGCTACTTCTATTTCCGAAGGTAATACCACTGCTGCTACGGGAAACAATCAGTCATTCTCTTTTGCTATGATCTTCGGAACGGAAACGACTTTCAGTGTGTATGGTTGGCGTGTTGGTCGTTCACTCGATCGTAAATGGTACGAGCGCCTTTCGGATAACGACTTCCGTAAGAAATCATGGTTGGACCCCAGCTTTTTCTATGAATCGAAAAACCAGAAAGAGGGTGAGCCGTATTTAGTGGAGAGAGATGCTGATGGCAAGTTTATTAATAACAAATGGGCATTGAACGATGTAAGTACAAGTACTACTCAAAGCGATTGGAGTGATGATTATTCTGGATTCGGTCCTGATAAATATCAATATAAGTACAACAGTTCTGCCTCATGGATTCGTGCACGTATCAATTCGTCTAACGGTTTCCAGTCATGGCCGTGGTTGTATGTAAATATGAAATTCCGTCCGCATAATGGAGACTATCGTACTCATACTGTCGGTGGTGCAGTCGATTATCCGATCATGCGTATCGAGGAAATGTATTACTTGAAAGCAGAGGCAGCACTTCATACATTGGGAGTACCTGCGGCAGCAAAAGCATTGGAGGATATTGTGAAAACACGTAACTCCGCTTATACCTGTACAGCAACTACTGCCGACGCATTCCTGGATGAATATGTTTTCCAGAAAGGTATCGAATTCTGGGGTGAGGGAATTAATTATTTTGATGCTAAACGTTTGGAAGTTGGTATCCACCGTGCTTACAAAGGTTCCAACTGTGAACGTTATCAGCACTGTATTGATATGGATGGTGCCTATGTAGGTTGGACTCCGGGCTGGAACCAGGCTGAATTGAATGCTAATCCTGCCATCTTCCATTATAATAATCCGTATACGAATCCGACGACTTATTATGTGTTTAAGTCTAATGATGAGCTTAGGCCGTATTATGGTACCGAAATCACTGAATAAGAAGGATTATTTGAAATAGTAGAAAGGTATGTCGCGGTTGTCGGCATACCTTTTTTGTTTGAATTATCCTTGTTCTTTTGTGCGGTAGGCCAGTGCGTACATTCGCATTTGCTTGACCATAGCCACCAGGCCGTTTGAGCGGGTAGGGGAAAGGTGCTCCTTCAATCCGATCTGCTCAATGAAATAAAGATCGGTATCCAGAATCTCCTGCGGAGTATGGCCGGACAGGACGTTGATCAGTAAGGATACGATACCTTTTACAATCACAGCGTCGCTTTCGCCTTTGAATATAATTTTGCCGTCCTCGTAGTCTGCCTGAAGCCATACACGGCTCTGGCAACCTTCGATCAGGTTACTTTCTGTTTTATACTTTTCTTCCAGCGGGGGAAGTGAGTTGCCTAAATCGATCAGCAACGCATACTTGTCCATCCAGTCGTCGAAGGCTGAGAACTCTTCAATAACGTTATCCTGAAGTTCGTTGATAGTCATTGTTTGTATTATTTCTTTTGTCGGTTATATACTACTTCCAGTACCGTTTGCCCTACCGCTTTAAGGGTTTCGCGGTCGATATTTTCCATATTGTCCTTTTGTGTATGCCAGTACCAACCGAAACCGCTTTTGCTGTCAGGGTCGTAGTTGATAATGTCGATACAAGGGATATTGCGTCCTTTGATCACATATTCGTGATCGTCGGTGATGGCGCCGCCTGTGGCATTAATGAAATCCCTGCCATATCCGAGGTTGCGTGCCGTGCTCCATACCATTTCCACAATGTTGCCAGCCTTGCTCAAGGAAGTCTGTTCCTTGAAGAAAGTGGCGTTTTTAGCTCCGACCATATCCAGCAGGATACCGAAGTCGGCGCGGTAATTGGGTACGTGCGGATTCTTTGCCCAGAACTGGGTACCCAGACACCAGGTGTCGGGTTTATAATCGTCTACAAACTCCGGTGTACCGTAATCTTCTGCATCGAAGAAGATGATGTCGATACCTACTCCGGGATCTTTTTGCCCGATCTGCCGGGCTATTTCAAGCAAGGCTCCTACACCGCTGGCTCCATCGTCGGCTCCGTCGATCGCTTTGCGATGATTAGCCGGGTCGGGATCGTGGTCGGAATAAGGACGCGAATCCCAATGGGCGAAGAGCAGGATGCGTTTATTGTTTTCCGGGTTGAAAGAGCCGATGATGTTTTTGGCTTCCAGTCCGGTATTGTCGTAGGCGGTAAGCATGGCTTCCTGTTCGTATACTTTGGCCCCGAAACGTTTCAGTTCGGAGGCGAGATAGTTGCCGCATGCTTTATGGGCATCGGTGTTCGGTACGCGTGGGCCGAATTTTACTTGGTTTTCAACAAAAACATAGGCGCTGTCGGCATTGAAAGAAGGCGTTGTTGTTGTCATTGGCGTCTGGCTGACTGTCGTTACTTCCTGTTGCTGGTTCTTTGCCTGGCTACAGGCGAGCAATGAAAAAGCAAATAGAGCTATATACAAAACGTGCATCATATATCTGTTAGTATTTCTTTATTATCATCCGTTATAGGCCGACTGCACACGTGACATGACACGCAGCAGGTTGCCTCCCCATATCTTTGCAATATCATTCTCCTTGTAGCCGTCTTTCAGAAGGCGCAGGGTGATATTGATCAGTTCGTTGCTTGCCCGGCATCCGATCAGTTCGCCGTCGCCGTCGAAATCGGAGCCGATGCCCACATGGTTGATACCGATCAGGTCCACTATATGATTAATGTGGCGTATGGCATCGGTAAGCGATGCTTTTTCAGCATCTTCATTGATAAAGCCTTTATAAAGGCATACTTGTACTACGCCTTGTTTTTCGGCCAGTGCTTTCAGTTGGTCATCCGTCAGGTTGCGCGGATGGTTGCACAGAGCGCGTGCCGAAGAATGTGAAGCGATGATCGGTTGTGTGCTGATTTCCAACGCATCGTAGAAGGTACTTTCGGCAGCGTGCGACACATCTACCAGGATACCCAGCCGGTTCATTTCGGCAACCACTTCTTTTCCGAAAGGACTTAGTCCGCCCCATTCTGCATCTCCGCGGGCAGAGTCGCATATGTCGTTGCTCCCGTTGTGGCAAAGCGTGATATAGCTGACGCCCAGTTCTTTGAAACGGGCTACGTTTCGAATATCTTTACCTATGGCATAACCGTTTTCCAGACCCAGCATGATTGCTTTTTTGCCGGCATCTTTTGTTACCCATACTTCCTGTGATGTCCGGGCGATGTTCATTCTGCCGCGGTTAATTTCCATTTGGCGATGAATCTCGTTCAACCGGTTCATGGCAAAATCGGTTGCCTGCTGCAATGATTCGTTATCCCGTTTGCCTTGCGGGATATAAGCGACCATGATCGCAGCATCGACCATTCCTTCTTCCATCAGCGGCAGGTTTACTTTGCCTCCCTCTTTTAGTCCGATATTGAACTGGCTGGGGAAGTTCATCGGTGTGTCCGTATGAGAATCGAGTATGACGTTCCGGCTATGGATGCGTTTGGCTTCCTTGAACAGGCGGGCCATTTCCACATGATGCCTGAACAGTTCGAGCATAAGTTCGTCGTCGTTGGCAGCCATTGCTTCGGGATGCCATTGCACACTGAAAATCTCTTTTTCGGGATGCTCCATGGCCTCGTTGATACCATCCGGGGCAACTGCCGTTTCTTTAAATTCGGGTGCGATATCTTTGACTGCCTGATGATGGAAAGAGTTGACGAATATATCCGGTTCTTTCTTTAATATATCGAACAGGCGCGAAGAAATATCGGTGATCTGTACGGAATGAGAAACCTGTTCGCGCGGCATTGTCTGGCTGTGCTTGAACAACCTGGCTTCGTGTTGCGAATGGATATCCTGATATATGGAACCGCCGAAGGCTACGTTGATAAGTTGATGGCCGCGGCAAATACCCATGACGGGTAACTGGCGGTTAGTTGCCAGCCTAAGCAAGATAAGATCGAACTCGTCGCGGAAAGTATCCACGTCCTGTAATTGCGGAACGGGTTCCTCCCCGACATAAAGCGGGTTGATATCTCCGCCGCCGCTCATCAGCAGTCCGTCCAGTCCGGATACGATTGCCGTAAGTGCTTCCATATCCGTAATGACAGGGATCAGCACCGGGGCTCCTCCTGCTTTCAGTACGGATTGCACATAGGTATCGGCTATACAGGAAAGTCCGTCTTTCCGGTTTGAAGATATTCCTATGCGGGGAGGTTGAAGTTTTTCTTTTTTCGGACTGAAATTGTCAACTTCCCTGAATAAGGCTTCTAAACTCGGACGACGGACTTGATAATTCATAACTATACTTTTTAATTGACAATTGAAATTGACAACTGACAATTATAGATAGTCGCTAATAAATTGTCAATTGTCTATTGTTAATTGTCCGCTGATTAAGCGTCAATATTTGCGTAAGTTGCATTCTCTTCAATAAACTCGCGGCGCGGACCTACTTCTTCACCCATTAACATGGCAAAGATCTGGTCTGCTTCTGCTGCGCTGTCGATCGTGATCTGCTTCAACGTACGGTTTTCAGGATTCATGGTTGTATCCCATAACTGGTGGTCGTTCATTTCTCCCAAACCTTTGTATCGTTGTGTATGGATCTGGTTCTCGTTACCTCCACCATATTTATCAATGAATGCCTGGCGTTGTTGCTCTGTCCAGCAGTATTCTTCTACTTTACCTTTCTTACAGAGGTAAAGGGGAGGAGTAGCCAGGTAAACATATCCGTTTTCGATCAGGGCACGCATTCTGCGGAAGAAGAAAGTAAGAATCAATGTGGCAATGTGGCTTCCGTCCACGTCGGCATCGGTCATGATGATAACCTTGTGGTAGCGGAGCTTGCTCAGGTTCAATTCCTTCGGATCTTCCTCTGTACCGATAGTAACACCCATTGCACGGAAGATGTTCTGGATTTCTTCACTTTCGAACACTTTGTGGTCCATCGCCTTTTCTACGTTCAGGATCTTACCACGAAGCGGCAGGATAGCCTGGAACACACGGTCGCGGCCCTGTTTAGCCGTACCGCCTGCCGAGTCCCCTTCGACCAGGAATAATTCGCAGATTGCAGCGTCTTTCGAAGAACAGTCGGCTAGTTTACCGGGCAGACCGCCACCGGTCATCGGTGATTTGCGCTGAACCAGTTCACGTGCTTTACGGGCAGCCTGACGTGCCTGGGCAGCCAGAACGACCTTGTCGACGATGATTTTTGCTTCTTTCGGATGTTCTTCCAGATAATAACCCAATGCTTCTCCGATGGCCTGGTCTACGGCACCGGTCACTTCACTGTTACCCAGTTTTGTTTTTGTCTGTCCTTCAAACTGCGGTTCGGCCACCTTGATAGAGATAACGGCTGTCAGACCTTCGCGGAAGTCATCGCCCTGGATCTCTACTTTTGCTTTTTCCAGCAACTTGGAGTCTTCAGCATATTTCTTCAGTGTACGTGTCAGACCACGACGGAAACCGGCGAGGTGTGTACCACCTTCAATTGTATTAATATCATTTACATAGGAGAACACGCTTTCGTTGAAAGATGTGTTGTATGTCATGGCTACTTCAACAGGAATACCCTGCTTTTCTGTAACGATATGGATAACGTCAGGAATCAGGGATTCTTTGGAACGGTCTACGTAACGGACGAATTCTTTCAATCCTTCTTCCGAGCGGAACAGTTCCGATTTAAAGGAACCGTCTTCTTTTATTACGCGTTTGTCAGTCAGTGTCAGACTGATACCGGCGTTCAGGAATGCTAGTTCGCGTAAACGGGTAGCCAATATTTCATATTTATATTCCAAAACCGTAAAGATACTGCCGTCCGGTTTGAAAGAGATAGTTGTTCCGGTCGTATCGGCTGTACCGACAACTTCCACGTCGTGCAACGGTTTACCGCAGGAAAATTCCTGCATATGGATTTTACCTTCACGGCGGACTTCTGCTTTCAGATAAGTGGAAAGTGCGTTCACACAGGAAACACCCACGCCATGCAGACCTCCGGATACCTTATAAGTACCTTTGTCAAATTTACCACCGGCGTGTAGAACGGTTAATACTACTTCCAGGGCTGATTTGCCTTCTTTCTCATGAATACCTACCGGTATACCACGGCCGTCGTCCGTTACTGTGATAGAGTTATCTTCGTTTATAACTACGTCGATCTGGGAACAAAATCCGGCTAGTGCTTCGTCAATAGAGTTGTCAACAACTTCATACACCAAATGGTGTAGACCTTTTTCGCTGATATCGCCAATATACATGGCAGGTCTTTTTCGTACTGCTTCTAACCCTTCAAGTACCTGAATACTGTCCGCAGAGTATTCCCCGGAAGTATTCTTCATTTCTTCACTCATGAGTTTCTATCCTTTAAAATCACTAAATTTCTATATATCTAAAAATGCTAACAAATATAGTGAAAATAATTGACTTAGATGGTACAAATGTAGTGAAAATAGCAAAAAAAGCAGGGCGGAGAAAGCGTGACGGGAGGTATAAAAACAAAGCAGTCGAATCATAATTGATCCGACTGCTTCTGTAAAGTAGCCCATAGGGGAATCGAACCCCTCTTTCAAGAATGAAAATCTTGCGTCCTAACCGATAGACGAATGGGCCGAAATATCCTTATGCAAGTTTGTTAACGTGCTTTGTTAATTTGGATTTCAGGTTGCCAGCTTTATTCTTGTGAATAACGTTTTTCTTAGCAAGCTTATCCAACATAGAGCACACCTTCGGTAACAGAGCCTGAGCTTCGTTTTTGTCTTCAGTAGCACGCAAAACACGCATTGCATTTCTAGCAGTTTTTGCATGATATCTATTCTGCAAACGTCTTGCGTTAGTCTGTCTGATCCTTTTGATTGATGACTTGTGATTTGCCATTTCTTAGCTATTCTTTATTGAATTTTTTAATCTTGTTTATTGTAGCCCATAGGGGAATCGAACCCCTCTTTCAAGAATGAAAATCTTGCGTCCTAACCGATAGACGAATGGGCCATCATGTCAAAGTTCTCACTTTCAGCGCTCTGGGATTGTTGATTTCCCGATTGCGAGTGCAAAGATAGATGTTCTCCCTGAACTACCAAAACATTTCAATGGAAAATTTAATAGATATTCTTGTTTTAACTTCTATTTAGAACTTATGTCTTGTAAATGTATTTCGAGAGCCTTGACGGAAATGTTTATTTCCCAGATACATACGCATAGGGAAGCGGCCAGTAGCAGCAGTGCGACACCGAATATCCAGGCGGCAATGATTTGCCATGAAATATAGATAAAGAACATGGAAATTACGCAAAGGAGCAGACTGAGTATCCCGAGTATCTGCATCGAACGGGTCAGGTAAAGCCGTTTGCGGAGGTTTGCAATCTGTGCAATATCTTTCGGATCGTGTGTCTGCTGGTGTTTTTCTTTCAATGTGCGGACCACGCTGGCGTACGACAGGAAACGGTTGGTGTAGGCCAGTAATATTAATGATATGGCTGAAAACAAAAGCGACGGGGTAGTAAGATCTAACATAACTCAAATGTATTTATAGTATTATAACCTGCAAATATCGTAAATAGTTTGTTGTTTTGTATCTTTGTATCCGATAAAGAACGGAAGATATGTTATGTAAAACACGCGGGATCGTCCTGCATGCCATCCCCTATAACGATAAGTACTCTATTATATATATGTATACGGAGGCGTTCGGTCGTACTTCTTATCTGGTGGCGCGCAGTCGTGGAAAGAAGTCGCCTGTTTCCAGGGCGCTGTTTATGCCCCTTTCGGTTTTAGAGATGGAGGTGGAGCATCTGAATAAGCGTGACCTGCACCGGATTCGTGAGACGAAGTTGTGTTATCCGCTGACTGAAGTCTTTTGTAATCCGGTCAAGAATGTGCTGGCGCTTTTCCTGGCGGAAGTATTGTTCCGGGTAGTAAAGGATACGGAGCCTGACCAGCGACTGTTCGATTATTTATATGAATCCATCCACTTGTTAGAGTATGCCGATAAGGGAGTGGCAAATTTCCATCTGGTGTTCCTGCTCCGCCTGCTTCATTATATGGGGATTTATCCGAATGCCGATTCGTATTCGACGGGTTGTTATTTCGATATGCAGAACGGTGTCTTTGTGGATCGCATTCCCATGCACCGGCATTATCTGAACCGGGAAGAGAGTCAGGTCTTTGCCCGCCTCTTGAAAATCAGCTTTGAGAATATGTCGTTGTATTCTTTTTCCCGTCAGGATAGGGTCGGAGTTATCAATCGTATCGTTGAATATTATCGCCTGCATTTGCCGGACTTTCCGGAAATAAAATCCCTCTCCGTTATGCAAAGTCTCTTTGATTGATCAGATTACTGCCTGAATACTTGCCAGTTTGCAGAAAAGATTATACTTTTGCCCCCACTTTATATAAAGTTGCCCCTGTAGTTCAACGGATAGAATAGATGTTTCCTAAACATTAGATAGCAGTTCGATTCTGCTCGGGGGTACAAAAGACCATACTTTTAGGAAGTATGGCCTTTTTTGTTTTCTTTATTCAATCCGAGTGTCGTTTTTGCATTGAGGGGTGAAACGACGGAATGTCCCAGTTGACTTTCTAGTTGTTCACGGGCAACTTGGGCAACTTTTCCTCCCTGGTGTGCTATGTTTGCATGTTCCTGAAATTCTTTGGGGTCCTTTTCTTTTGACAAATCTGTTGTTGCCGCTTCTGCTAGCATATTGAGAACAAGTTCCGTATTTGTCATATTATCCCGTAGATTCTCTTTTTTCAATCCTTTGAATTGTTTGTACTCTTTGGCTGTTTTTCCTGCCCACGTTTTATAGATAATATCAGTAAGTGTTGCGAATTGTATGTCTTCCTGTAAATTGTGTTTCTTCCATTCATCGGTTAGGTCCTTGCGGATTTCGATGGATTTTAATCGTTGGTTTATCCAGCTATCGGAATATCCGAGACGTTTATAATCCATCATAGCTTGTTCGATGGATAGTTCCGGGTCCTGCATCTGATCTAATCGTTCTTTGGCAATCTGGGCTATCCAAAGTTTGAATGGTTCGGCTTTGGGAGAAGGTATAGATTGGATAAGGCGAAAAAGTTGTTCGGTAGTCGCTACATCTGTCAATCTCATTTTACCATCAAGTGAAGGCATTTTCAACTGGCTACAATTTGTAGCCGTTTCATTGCCTTCTTTTCTAAGCCTTGTCTTTAATACGCTCCAATATTTGCGGGGATTATCACTTTCCGTTAGGACTGCTATCACATCGATTATTGAAAAGTACCATTCTTCAGTTTCGTCATCCCAGAGGGTGCGGACTTTCTTTTCCTCAAAAAATTTGATTGCTTCTTTTTTTGTCATAGTCTGTTTTGTAAGTGGTTGCTAAATGGTATATTTATTTATGTGGACAAAAATAGATTAAATAATTCATATAGTAAAGAAATTGTGAATTAAAATATAGAAGGACCATACTTGCAAATATGCTTGTACAGTCCTTCTCTCACTTAACCAGTAATGAAAATCCATCCCGGATTTTCTCCCTTTTATTGATATAAATTTAAACGCATTCCTGTAAGCAGTTCTCCTACTGTAAATGAACCGGTATAACCGTAACAGGTTATTGTGACCGTATCCGAAAGTTTGTTGCCGGATTTTACGGTGATGTTATACATACTACTCCTGTTGGTTGTGAAATTATTGATAATACTAGTGTTGGATGATGTTGCGGAACGACTCTGGAGTGTGTATGTCAGTCCGTTATAGACGGCACGCAATTCTCCCGAAACACCGATATTGGCAGCCAAGTAATTGTCAACCGCAATAGTTGCATTGCTGAATCCCGGAGCACTGATGACTATTTGTTCACGGCTGTCAGGCTGGACCGATTTGAACTGAACGGTCTGCTCTCCGGTTGGTGCCATGTTGTAAGTATAGCTATACCCACCGTTTACGGCATTCCAGCCTGCCTGAGACGTAGTCAAATTCTTTGTTGTAATAAATACAGTCAGCGGATATGTCGGAGGATAATCCGGATATTCGGGAATGGTAAATTTGAGGGTGGCAGAATTGCCTGCTCCATAGGTTACCATGTTATTTCCATTGACAGATACTCCTTCAAACTGACGCGATATCAGTTTGACTTCAGCCGTTTTGAAATAATCGTTCTCTATCGTTATTGTTTCGTTGCTGTTGTCCAGGCTTGTTTTAAAACTCAGTTCTTTAATGCCGGGACTGTATACCCAGTATACATATTTATAGACGCCGTCCTCGAATGCTATTTCCAGGTTCTTGTTCGGCTCTACCGGATACAAGTACTTTGTCGTCACTTCGCATTTCAAAGGATACAGATAGTTTGGAATAACATCCGGTATGCGGAATGATAAAGTCATATCCTGATCTTTGCCGGTATATAATTCAGGAGATAAGGCGGCCGGGTCGAAACTATATAATGTACTGGAAGTAACAGTGATTATACGGGAGAGTTCCCCCGCCTTCACCAATAGGGTCGCTTCATTTTGGCCGGCTGAAACTTTGGCGACACGGGCTGTGATATTCCCGTTACCGTCGTACGACAGGCTGCTGATGATACTACCTCTGTCTTCCTGTACCGAGACACTGATCTTGCTATCGTTCAGCACTTCGTTTTCCGTATAATGTGCTGCAACGTTCAGCGTGCCACCCTGTGTGAACAGGAAATTCAGCCTGCTTACCGTCAGCCGGTTATTGTCGCTGTCGGAGATAGAGGGTGAATCCTTGAAGACTTCGGCATAGATGTTATTGGATACTTCCGAATTTTTGGCATCCGCAAAAGTCGTACTACCATTAGCCTGGTCACTGAATGAATTGATTATGACTTTATACTGAAAGTTTCTGACGATCGTATAAGGTTTTTTATCGGTGTCCAGGAACTGTATTTTGTAATACAGTTCCGGACCTCCTCCTTCCAGGTGGCCTTTGATAATAAGATAAGACTGGTCATTGAAGTAGTTAGGATTCTCGAACATATATTTGGCTTCCAGGTTGCAGTCCGCATCGCTCTGGCTTGTTTTAGAGAGCGTACCCAGAGGCAACGTGGTGGCATTATCCTGTATGATGAACGGGTTTGGAGTCATCTCCGGCATAAACGGCACAACAGTACCGCTGGTTGCCATATTGCCGAGCGCATAACCGGTAACCGTAAAGTTGGATGCTTCGTTTTGCACCGTCACTTTGGCCTGATTACGGAAAAGTGTCACGGATAAAGAAGAAGAAGTAACTTCACTTCTTCCCCAGAAAACCATTTTATTGCCATATAAAGAAGGCATTACTTCCTTTTCATCTTTTTGCAGGGAAGCATTGTCGTTGAAGGAAGACCAGTTGTCGTAGTTGGCTACCACATGGATGATCCCTGTTTCTTCGGGTACTTCTGCTTTAAAAGAACCGCTGCCTACACCGTCTGCCTCCCCGCTGTTCAGTTCGGTTGCCTGAACACGTTCAAGGAACAGTCCGTTCCGGTCGAACGCCAGCAACCAGACATCCGAGAGGTTGTTTTCGAAAGAGGCCGCACGTGTGGCAATCCTATATTCCGGGATGTTTACCGATACCCGCAAAAGCTCTTTGCCCGGTTTCGTTGCTTTCTCCACTTCAAGTTCATTCTGACAGGCGAACAATGCAAGTGAAGCCATTAAATATATGATAACATTTTTCATAACATTTCTATTTTAGAATTTAACATCCCTGACACAACGAACTGACGAGTGCAGTGCATTGAAAGAATTTGTATTACCCACTCTGGGGTCCATGAACTGTACGGCAGAACTGGCCCTGGCACTCCAGTACCAGCTACCTTCCAAGATCTTTTTTACTTCTGCCACCTTGATATTCTGAAGTACATCGATCAGATAGACCTCAGCCAGGGTAGGCATACGCCAATCCGAATACCTTTCATTGGTGGTGGCATCGTTTTCCACATATGCTGCGCATTTATCCCTTGAGTTCGTATAGCTGTCTGCCGTTGTCACCCCGTGCTGGGATGCCAGCATAAGACGTGGCGATATACGGCGGTTGTTTTCTTCCGTATCGATGGTCTGGCCCTCGCTGTCTGTCAGCGGATTTCCTAATACGGCATTGTTTCTGATGTATTCCGCATATGATTTACCTAATGCAGGATTGGCTGCATAATGGGGGTATCCGCTTCCGAAATCTTCGTCAAACTCATCCGGATCGGGTAGGGAAGAGAAGTCGGCAACGAAAGAACCGATCACGAACATCTTATTATTGTTCTGCCCCTGGCTGCCGCCCGGTGCGTCGGCGGAAATATCAGAGCCTATATATAAGGCTGGATATTGTAAAACCGTTACTTTCTGTGTCAGGTCTACGCCGTTTTTTACGATGAAAGTGATCTCTTTGGTAACGAAATTTTCGGGTAACGCGCTGATTATAATGATATTGCCTGTTTTTACATTATGCGAATAGTTGATAAAAACTCCTTCACTACCGTTTACGATCTCCTTGCCATTGACAGCTATATCAGATACTTCGACATCCGGTGTGGATGACTGGAACGTGGTTGTAAATTTAGTGCTGTTAGGTAACTTTATATTTGTATCCTCTACATAGATAAAGTTGAAACCTTCCACTGCAACGATCACCTCTTTGGTTGTCCAGTCTTTTATCACATAATTGGCACTGATCTCGATTGCAGTCTCAGGAGTGGGTGATCCCGGCTGGTCTACCAGAACTGTTATGTCGTACAGGTGGTTGCGTTCTAATCTGTATATTGCATTACGTTCAGCCTCCTGTTCTTCGGATGGATTTGCCGTATCATCGGCCGGAATACGGAAGTTGACAGGCACTTTATAATAGTTCTGTGCATACTCCTTGCCATCAGGGCCTGTTGCCGGGATGTTGACTATCAGATAGGTTTCATTCTGTTTCTTCAGGCTCCAGTCGTTCGGATAGGAATAGACAACAATTTTATCTGTTCCCGTACCGGGGGTAATACCGGTAAAACCGGACATACTTTGTAACTGAGGAACAACCGGATTACCGTTTTCCAGTACGGAGGTATTTGTTGCGTACTGGAACAGCTTTTTGCTGATGGTTCCGCCGGCGAAAGCCGAGAAGCCGTTCGTATAGGCTGTCGATACCCTGATTTTTGATGCTGCCCGTTTCAGTGAGACTGCAATTTCCTTGTTAACGACACGTCCGTCATTCAGGATATTGGCGGCAGTACCGTCCATCTGAAAACTGTCCTGTATTTTATCGGGATTCAATGCTGATACATTCAATGCCTTCAGGTCTGAGCGGCTAAGTCCGCCAGCCGGTATGCTCCCGGAATAGTTGGATACCACATAAGTATTATAAGTTGCATTCTGGACAAACTGATCCTGCGTAGCATGCAGTGTTGCGGTATATTCCCCGCTTCCTGTCTGCTCCGGAGAAGGGGTGATATGCTCGTAGAAAGAACAAGTTTCCTGATCTTCCCTGTAAATGAAAACGTCCAGTGTCTTGATCAGGTTTTCATTCAGATCATTTTCTCCAACTTCCGTATCGGCCCGGGTGACGGCCGGTTGCGACAGGGATAGCCGGAGGGCTATCTTGCCGGAACCGGATACAGCCTCCGGCTGGTCCATCAGTTCCTCCTGGCTACAGGAAGAGAACAGCAGGACCAGTGCCGATATCAATTGAATGATGTAGATATTATTTCGTTTCATAACCCTTTTCTCCTTTTATTTATATTCTGTTTGTGTGATCAGAATATCCGTGTCGTTGTTACCCGGCAGCGCCCGCTGTCCGTTGCTGCGGACCGGATTGATCTTTAACTTTTGCCCTTCGGCGGTGATATAGAGATAGACTTTCCTTTCCTGGCTGTTCCAGGGTCTGGAAGCTCCTACCTTGATTTCATATGTATTGTCGCCGGCAATCCCTTTCGATATGGCAAGTTTGCCATTGGTAGAACCTTCCGTTCCGAAAGTAAACTCCAGGCCGTTTGTCAGTGTCGCTGTCCAGACAGCTCCGGCCGGGGCCGTCAGTTTGAAGTTATAACTGGCATACGATGTACTGTTCTGTGATTCACCGTTCAGCACATAAGGATACTGTACGATTCCTGTTGCTGCTTCCGTGTTATTGGCACTGAAGCTGTAATCTCCCTCATTAACCACATGGCCGATCTGTGAGGATGATTTTGTCCATGGCAAAGTGGTTGTTTTAAGTGTCAGCAGATTATCCGGATTATCAAGCATCGCGATAATGCGGTAGACCGTGTTGCGTTTCAGACTGTACTTATCGGTTGTTTGTCCGTTGTCGGTGATGTACCCCTTATACCGGTGGTTCACCCCGTCTATGTCTGCTGTTATCAACAGGTAAGGAGTAACGTTTGGATCAGGGTCTGCCGATGCAGCAATATTCTGGTAACTGTAAAAAGATTCCGTCGCATTGGCGGGAATAATTCCTGACATATCATCCGGCATGACTCCCAGTACATTGTTGCTACTGATCGTTCTGAGGTCATTTTGAGTTTCGACCGGCGATACCATGATCGTATTCTGATATTCTCCCCGTGTATTGGTTATTTGGTTGACCAGTTCGATGGACTTTAAAATAACCGTGTTGTTCTCTAACCTTCTGCTTTTGAACATATATACATCCAGGCGGGCAACGAGTCTTTCCATTGGAATAGTGGCATCTGTCACAAGACCGTCGATTTGAACCACCTGTTTTCCGACCATCAATAGGTTTGTATCTTTAAACCCGTTCTTGTTCGATATAGTCATCGTTTCCAACTCCGGTAAGAGTTTGGAACCGTCGGGTATCATCGAATAAACTTTATCCTCGTCGTTGTAATTGCCGATGGCATAGATGATTTTATCCTGTGGTGAGACCTGAATTGACCGGGTTAACTCGTCCACGTATTGCGGGGTGATAACCGGGATTAATTCCGAGTATTCGCATACGCCGTTTTCCTTGTTGAATATGTAAAGTGCCAGGCTGGAGAATTTACCGTCGCCACCTTTTACCTGGTCATCCGCAGCTGCGCGGGTAGAGATGGTCAGGTTCAGCCGGGTATTCATTTCCAAGCTTGCCGGTTCGATCTCTTGCTCGTCGCTACAGGATGTAACCAGCAGGGCGACAATGAAGAATCCTATTGACGCTATATAATTGTTATACCTTTTCATATTGTTTGTGGGCTTATCCCAGGCCCGGTTTTATCACCTCTTCATCCCAGGGTAGAACTGTGACCGAGGTTCCATTGAAACGAAAACGGATTCCGACTGTGACTTCATTGATCCCGTCTACCGTGATCCGGTTGTCCTGCATAAAATCCTTCAGATTCAATGTGTATATTGTTTTGTTTGTCTTTTTACTGACTAAGTTGATATAGATACTGTTATTGTTGTTGAACCGCAATACGTTGAATCTCGATTTAAAACCGGAGGCGTTTCCTTCTTTCTGTACAACCGGCTTGTACGAAACATTCTCCGAAGAGAATGTTTTCACAAAGTCGACTGTAGGACTCAGGTTACCAACCTCGATTTCGATCGGAGATGTACCGTCAGCCATGGCCATTTCTTCCAGCCCGTCCAATTCTAAATACATCTTTATATGTGAACTACTGAAATAAACAGTATCTGTGCTTGAGGCATCCTGAAAAATCTCAATATCCCTGCTTCCAATGTACAGGCTATCATTAGTGGTAATTATTTCTTTTGTAAAATAGTGAGGGGCAGCAACCAAAGCTGTGTTTAATGCCGCAGCCTGATTGATCCGGGTATCGTTCTTGGTGTTACCCCAACCAACGACCCGGTATTTGCCGGCCGGGAGGTTGAGGGGAGTTCCCTGATTATTTCTTAAATCACCCTGATCTAGTCCAATCGTTTCTACAAGTGCTCCGTTTTCGCTATATACATACAGATCCACTTTTTCTATTTTTTCAGGGAAAATATCCTTTGTCCCGTCTCCGAAGTATCTGAAGATTAGATTTGTGTCGCAACTATCCAGGTCTTCTTTGATACAACCGGTCGTCAGGGCAACCAATAGCATAATGCTGAAATATTTAATTCGTTTCATATGTTCTGTATGTTGAAATGATGATGAAATCGGATATTATTGATCCAGGTCGAATCCTGGAGTGATAGATTCAACTGCCCAAGGCTCGATTGTTACCTTAACTAATACGTTAAACTGTATATTCTGCAGGTCGTTGTCCAGCATCGGGATCAACTCGACTTCCATATTGTAGATCGTACCGGCTTTAAAATCGGTGGCTGTCATTTCGGTATTCGTATCTTTGAAATACTTTACGATATTGGCGAAACGGACCGTGTTAATCAATGTCGGATTGAATACGTTTACATCAGTCGATGACAGACCTGCGATATTAAGGTCAGCCAGGTCGAGATGAGTTTTAGGCAGCTGGTCGCCCGGGAAAATATTGAAAGCATAACTTTTGTTGGCCGGCAGTGTAAGAGGCAGGTCTTCATAACTACCACCTGTGTATTTGCTATAGCTGGCATATGCAGATGCATCTATGGACGAATTATTAAAGAGCCATTGGCCTTCCTTAATATTGTTTACTGAAGTTGTATTATCATACAATTCCGTAGCACTTGCCGGGTCCTGATAAACCGTATAGAAATTGTTCAGGTAGATGCCTTTCAACTTCGGATTAAAACCTGTCCAGCTTACTGTCGCTTTGTGCGAACTGCCACTGATCACGCGGGTGAATTCAAAGGATCCGCTGTCTTTGACTTTGATATTTGTAATTTGCAGACGGGCCACTACCGGCTTAATGGATACATTGGCTGTATAGGTCTGTCCGGTAGTCGGATCCGGGTCGACCGGTTCGCTTACGATTGGTGTAAGGTCGTCGTCAAAACCGAAGTACAAGACTTCAGAACCTTGCTGTTGAGCGAGTGTCGTATTGATCTTGTTGTCGGTAACGGCACTCCCCGGATTACCATAAACATATACTTTAGATACACTTTGCGGCACGTTGACAAATTTGAATCCTTTATCCGGACTAACCAGTTTATCCCAGTTTGAATCCGTAGTTGCATCTTTTGTGATGGTTTCCGATTTAACTACTGTGCCACTACCGTCTGCCAGATTGATAAGTATGCTGTTGACATTCATTGTATCGGCTGTCAGGAAACTTCCGGCTTCTGTCGATTTGGTTTTTACTCCTGATAATCCGGCTAATGATACGGAAATAGATTTTGTTCCTTTATTGTCGGGAACGGGTGATTCGTCGTCTTCGCTACAAGCGAATAAAGTAGAAGCTGCGAATAATGCTATAAATAAATTTTTGATTTTCATAACTCTTTTGAAATTAATGATTAATACTCTGTGTGGAAGTCTTTCCTTCCTGCCTGTCATTAGTGGTCTCTTTTGCTCCGGCTAAGCATAAGTATGGCCGTACATATAAAAATATATGTATATTCTTTCTTAAATTTTTCTTATTGATATCTCCTTTCTATTTGAGGATGTAGATGAGGCTTACACCTGCTTTGGTAGGACCGAAGTAATTCTTATGGCCGTCTTTGAGCTTTGTCCCACATTTACCACAAGGATATTTATCATAATCCAGATAAGCGTAGCCTACACCGATGGTTGCTTCTATGCTTAGCCGTTTATTTAATATCCAATGGTAGCCGTATGAAACTCCGGCACCATACAGGTTTCCTTGATAACGATGGTCTTTCAGTCCTAGCATCTTGATGCCGCGAACGTTGTACTCGGCATAATGTGCATGAAGTCCGAAAAAGTGTCCGTTAAATCGTTCGCAAGTCCAGTAGCGCAGTTCGGGTTGAACCAGCCAGTGTTTGAGTTTCTTGCTGTCGGAAAATGTCCATGGATTGTAATTTTCCGACAAGTCAAGTGTAAATTTATCGGATAGACCTATTTCAAACCCCAGGTTCGGAGTTGTAGTTGCCCAATATAATGCGTTTGTCTTGATAGCGTAAGCTGGTAAACTATTCTTATTATCTTTTACTTGTGCTGTTATGCTACTGACAAATGCATACATAATGCATATTATCAATATTCCTCTTTTCATCGTACTTTTACTCACTAATTATTAAAACTCTCTGAAGAATTCCCTTATCACGATAGACGTTTAATCGTCTGATTTTTACCCTATGAGATTCTTGTTCTCTTTATGAATTAAACAACTAAAATTCAGATAAGTTTTAGAAAGTATGTAGAATAAGAAATTTTGACATAACATTTAGTTTTGATGATACTATTTAAGGTTAAAAGGGCTCAAAAGTAACATAATCGTCGCCTAAATAACCGGATAGTTCATCGTAATATATATGTAGGTCGTCAAAGTAAATATAGTCTCCGTTAGAGTATTCCATATAAATTGTTCTGTAGTCGTCATCCCATTCCCACCAAAAAGTAGATTCTAATTCTTCATAGTCATCCGGAAATCTGAAATAGCGGGTGATAATTTCTTCGCCCCTGCCGTCAGAATGGAAAATAAGCCGTTGTGTGCAATAGAAATTATCAATGTCTGTATACTCGTCAAACCAGCCAGAGCCATTGCATAAAATATACTCCGGATCTTCTATGGGATCAAGCGGCTTATCCTCGCAACTATTGAATCCGCAAAGGATGGTAAGTAAAAAGATGAGACTGAGTATGTTTTTCTTTTTCATAACGGTTACTTTTGTTGAGTACAAAGATACTCTTTGTTTTTACAATTGTGCAACTTATAGCTGCACAATTGTGTATGAAGTTATTCCGGCAATTCATTTTCTTCCGGTTCATCCCACTCGCCGTTGTTCCCGATGATCAGGTTGAAGGTGTTTTCTGTTTCATCCGGTTTGGGAGGCGTATATAAGATACCTGTGTAGCGGATTATTTTGTTGGCGATGGGAATAATATCGGTTACTGTCCGCTTTCGCAGTACCTGATTATCCGAACCGGTGGCCGTGAGCGTGACGGATATCTTTTCATCGCCTGTCGGAATAAAGGAATAAAAGGAATGGATTTTACCGGATTGTCCTTTTTCTTCCGTTTTGAATTCATAAGAGAAATCGTTGGGCCCAGCAGATACGATTCCTTTTCCGGTCAGGATATCGAGCCGGTCGGGATGATTGCTGACTGCCAGTTCAAACCGGACGATATCTTCCGGAATCTTGTCGGCTGCCTTAAACTCTATCCGGCTGACAATCCGTTGCAGGTTTATATCGACGTTGGTTTCGTCTCCTTCTTTCAACTGGAGCTCCTGGCCTTTATAGAATGAATCGGATAGTTCGTCAAAACTGAAAGCGTTTTCTGAAAATGTAGCTTTTTGTGACTGATGAGCCAGCAGGTAAATCTGATAATTGCCGGCAGGAAGCGTGTCGTAAACAATGCCGAAGTCCGGTTCTGTGTTCGCATGGTAAGTCCGGTGTTTTACCAACTCCGGCTGGTCGCCGTCTTTGTAAACCAGATATTCGATGGCAGAACATAACTCTTTTAACTCTTTGTCTGGATTCTCTTCATTCGGAACTGTCGGTTCGGGCACCGTGTTAGGTGGCATACTGCGGGTAGAGGAGAACGGAAGTACCTCTTTTTGAAGTTGAACACTAAATTGTACAGGAAATAAATTCTTTACAATTTCAATTTCGTCCGAAGCCGGATCACTACAACCTGCCAGCCAAAACAGGCAGGCTACTGCACATAATTCTTTCTTTTTCATAGCAAGGAAAATGTTAATGATAAAATCTACACAAAGAAAATACTTATTTTGGAATTTAGAAAATATTAAGGAGGGAACTTGCAGATTATGAGCGGAACTTTTTTAGATTTGTAGAAAACAGACTCAATGTAATAACCTTAAAATTAAAAGAAATGGCACGTCCAGTAACATTATGTACCCTTCAATGGGGGGATTTACCCCTCGAAACAGTTTGTGAAAAAGCGAAAGCATTCGGATATGACGGATTGGAACTGGGTTTACCCAACCATCTGGATGTCCGGCGAACGGATCAGGCCTATTATGACGGCATAAAAGAATTGCTTGCCAAATATGACCTGCAACTTTATTGTATCTCTATCCATCTGATCAGCCAGGCGGTTTGCGATACTATCGACCAGCGGCATAAGGCGGTTCTGCCTGATTGTATCTGGGGCGACGGTGAACCGGAAGGTGTGCGTCAGCGTGCAGCCGAGTATATGGTGCAGACGGCGCGTGCGGCAAAAGCTTTAGGTATCGACACGGTTGCCGGATTTACCGGTAGTCCTATCTGGCATTGGCTTTATTCTTTCCCTCCCGTTACAGATCAGATGATTGAAGACGGTTATGCCGATTTCGCCCGTCGTTTTATCCCGATCATGGATGAATATCAGAAGTTAGGTATCCGTTATGGTCTGGAGGTACATCCGACGGAAATAGCATTCGATACTTATTCTGCCCGTAAAGCGCTCGATGCGCTGAATAATCATCCGGCATTCGGGTTCAATTACGATCCGAGCCATATGGGATATCAGGGCGTCGATTATGTCGATTTTATTTATCAGTTCTCCGACCGCATTTTCCACGTACATATGAAAGATGTATACTGGAGTGATACCCCTAAGCAGATCGGTGTGTTCGGCGGCCATTCTACTTTCGGCGATTCCCGCCGTTTCTGGAATTTCCGTAGTATGGGACGCGGACGGATTTGTTTCGAAGAGATTATCCGTGCTCTGAACGATATCGGTTATCAGGGGCCGTTGTCGGTTGAGTGGGAAGACAGTGCGATGGACCGTGAACATGGTGCACGCGAATCCTGTCAGTTCGTTAAGCAGGTGGATTTCCAGCCTTCAGGGCATGCTTTCGACGCTTTTTTTGAAAAAAAATAGGATGCAAATGTGTCGTAACCGGGAAATCAAAATGAGAAAACCTTGTAACTACTAAAAAAATAAACGACTGACCCGTACGAGCCAGTCGCTTTAGCTAAAACCTTAACTATGAAAAATACGTCTTTTCGTAATTAAAATGTACTATAGTTTTTTTATAACAAATTATTCGGCTAAAAAATATGACCACTTTAGTTGTATCCTGAGGGGTAGTTACTCAATTTCCGGGCGGTCGCTTCCGCCTCCGCTTCCGCCGCTTTCCGGTGTTTCCTGCTCTTTGCCGATGCGTTCGAGGCTTACTTTTTCGATCATGGCGCGCAGCTTATCGCCGGGGGTGAAGATGATTTTCGGTTTACGGATCATGTTGGCTTGAAAATCTTTTTCTTCGACTGTTCCGGAACTACCGATCGACAACCGGAAATTACCTAGTCTTCCAAGTTGAACAACTTCGTTGCGGAGTAAAGCTTCTTCCATCGCACGAATCAGGCCGAGAACAACCAGTGCCACGTCGCCGTCGCTCGCTGTGGAACGGTCGGCTATCAATTCACAGATGGAGTCGAAATCCATCATTCCGCTCACCGGAGCGGAGGCGTAATAACGTTTCGCATCCGCTGCCGCTCCTTTGGTAAGGTCTTTTTTCAAGACCAGCTTGTACTTTACTGACATACTGTTAATTGTTTAAGGGTTAGTGTAATAAGAACTTGTTTCTGAACTACATTACAAAGATAATACAGGCTTTCTCCTTCATGGGAGGCTGCGGGATAGTGCGTAATGTTCAGTATGTATTTTTTATTTGATAAATATCCGTCTTTTACGGAACAACGTATTGATATAATGCTTATATTGTGGTGTATTAATATTATAATTTATAAATAATTATGGAAGATAAAAAAACAGAAGTTTCTCCCTGGAGGAGAGCCTATGGCGTAACGGAATTCGCCCAACTGTATTTTCCCGGCCACACGCCGGTTGTTGCCTATAAACGTATGTGGGAATGGATACGCACCTCCCGTGGATTGAAAGCCAAGCTGGAGGCCGTAAACTCGAACATATGGTTCGTTACTCCGGTTGCATCTGCATTGATCTTGATGATGTGCTGTTGCCACCTGAGCAAATTCTCAGCCAGGCTGTGCAACTCGGTTATGTGAAAGCCGGGCATATCAGTCCTTCCCATACGGGAAACAAACTCTTCGTGCTGGTGGACAGCGATCAGGAACATCATCTGCAAGCATTCGAACAGGTGCGGGCGATGATCGAGAAAGACCTTCCCGGTGTAACGGTGGATATCTCCGGCAAGGATGCCAACCGCGGTTGCTTTGCCAGCTATGATCCGGATGCTTTTTATAAAGAGGTGGCCGAAGTGGTACATGTCCCGCAGGAAACGGTGCCGGTGGCGAAAAAGGCTCCGGCTGTCCGTGCGTCGTCCTATCCGGACAATTCGCTGTCCAACTACATTGACAAATTTGAAGCAAACAATCCTTTTGCCGGTGGCGGCCGTCATAGCTTCGTGCTCAAATTGGCTTCGGCCTTGAACAGTGCGGGGTTCGACGAAAATGAAGTGATGGCCGAATGCCTGCGCCGTTATGTGGAACCGGACTTTGCGGAGAAGGAAATCCGGGGCATCGTCGCAGACGTGTACCGCCGTTACCGCTCGTCGCACGGCAGCAATCCCTGGTGTCCGCCGCCGGCTTCTTCCGGACAAAAGAGTCTCACGAGTCTCACAAGTCTCACCCCCATTTCTGAAAATCCACCAATAGAGGGTGATTCGCCTCTAGGCTTTGATATTGATCCGGATGAGGTCAATTTGCCCCACTTCGACAGAGCGATTTTGGAGCGTTGCCCCGGACTGATTAGTGAGATTCTGAAGGTGGCTACCGACGATCGGGAATACGACCTGTTGCTCCTCTCTTCACTGACCGTACTGAGCACCATCATGCCCGGTGTCAGCGGCATGTTGAAGAATCAATTGTATAAACCGCCTTTCTATACACTGATCGTCGGTCCTTCCGGAAGTGGCAAAGGGAGCATCAATGTTGTCCGTAAGTTGGCTGATCCCTGGCAAAACTATGTGTACGACGTTTCGAAAGCACAAGTGAAGGAATACGAGGAGAAAAGAGAGGCATCAGACAACTACAAGGCGCAGGTACGTGCCGCGAAAGGTAAGAAGCCGGCCGGGCCTCCTGTCGAAGAGCCGGAGCTGGTTCGTCAGAAGCACCTGCACATGAGTGGTTACACGACGACGGCGCGTATGATCGAACAGTTGGATGTGAATAGCCCTTATGCTTCGTTTTTGTATGAGACGGAACTTGAGTCGGTCAATAATACCATGGCGCAAGAGTTCGGAGGGTATAGTTACGTCTTGAACCAAGCTTTCCAGCATGAACGGATCAGCTGTTCGTCGAAGACCAACGGGACTTCTTATATCGAATTTCCCGAACTGGGTTTTCTGGCAACAGGTACTCCCGGCATGTTGACAAAGCTGATCCCTTCGACCGAGAGCGGGCTATATAGCCGCATGTTGATTTACCGCATTACCGGCCGTAGCGAATATCAACCGCTTACGTCGGCCGACGATACGCTTTGCAGCTTGCGTTATTTTGAAAGGCTGGGGCAACGAGTGCTTGACATGGCGGTACATTTGGAGAGTTCGCCGACTTTTGTCTCTTTTTCCGACAAGCAGCGTAAAAGACTTGACCGTTTCTTCGAACGTGAATATAATAATGTACGTGTATTTGGCAACAACGACATAGCCTCTGTCGTGTTGCGCCATCGCCTGATCGTTTTCCGCATGGCAATGACGTTGACGGGGATCCGTAAAGGTGAATCGCGGAATATGGACGGTAAAATCGAGATAGCGGACGACGATTTCGAGATCGCTTTTCATATCGGGAAATGCTGCCTGCGTCATTCGTTGCTGGTGAGCACTTCGTTGAAGCATAGCGACACGGAGCAGCATTACAAGTTGCCGGATGCGCAAGTTGACCTTTTCGAGGCCATGCCGGATGAGTTTAAAACGTCGGATATACTCGAGAAGGCTCGTGTCCGCGGAATTAGCCGTGCGAGTGTGTTCCGTATGTTGAAAAAGGCACAGGAGTATGGCCTAGTTCTTTTAGTATCAATCGGTTACTATCGGAAGACGGAAAAAGGCAAAAATGTCAAGAAATGAAAAAGGGGGGTGAGACTCGTGAGACTTTTGAGACTCATCGGTATTTCACGTTCTAAAAACGGCCTTTTTCAGAACGGGTAGTTATCGCTCCGAAAACGAGTAGGCATCGGGGTTCTGACGGGTAGGCATCCGTTGGAAAGGTATTAGGGAAAAACGTCTGTTTTACCGGATTCCAAAAGTGCTTATATCGGTTGAATATTAATCAGTAGAGAGGGGAAAATGAGTGACTAAAAAAAAGGTTCCTTTTTTCTCGCCAGCAAAATTACGACATTCTTTTAAACCACCAATCTTTTTCCGAATATTTTTTTCTTTTCTATGTCCTTTCTTATCAATACAATAACAAAGTTAGTACAAAAATCATCCTTTTTTATACGAAAGCAAAAGAGGGGGAAAAACGTGACTAGAAAAAAGGAACGTTTAAACTCGTCATTTAACAATTTGTGACATTTTGACGTGTCCTACAGATAGAACTTTTATAACACTATTATTAATATTAAATTTATTGATTATGAACAAAAAGTTTTCTACTCTTTTGGTCAGTCTCCTGCTGGCCGGAGCTTGGACAACATTGGATGCAGCGGTTGTAAAGACTACTCCTGTTATTGGAGGAACTTATGCGATCGGAACAGGTGATGTTGCTGAGACTATGATGCTTTGGAATAGCGATTTTAGCGTAAGTTCTGTAGTAGTTTCTGGAAATGCAAAATTCGTTTTAGAACAGGTTCCTGAAAAGGCTGGGCAGTTCTATATTAAGATGGTAGGTGATGAAAGTCAGTATCTGTGTAAGGACGCTGATGGCGGTAGTAATGATTATTTGAAATGGGCAGCTGATGGTAACAAGATCGTCTTTGAAATCAAGAATGGACAGATCGTAAATGCCAAAGGTTCTACCGACGGATTTAAGGATGAGCTTGCATTGTATGTAACGGCTGATAACAAAGTTCGTTTGGCTTATGATAAAGCAACAATCCCTGCTGATGCTAAATCGCTGGTTTATGTAGCTTACAACGAGGACGTTAAATTTGCTGGCGAAAACCTGCCTTTGCAGGCAACTATCACAGCTAACGAATACTATGTTATTGCTGCTGACGGTACCCATGTTTTGAAAGCTGATGGTACTACTGCTGCAATGGTTGCTGAAGCTGATTTGGATCAGGTACTGTGGGCAGTAACAACAGGTACAGCTGCTGACGGTAAAACTGTAACTTACAAATTCACAAACAAAGCTACTGGTAAGGTTTTGGTAATCGAAAACCGTGACAACTTCATTGTGGCTGGTTCTCCTGCTAGCTTCACACTGGGGGTAGGTGAAGGCCAGTTGCTGGATGCTGATCTTAAAGTAGGTACTGCTGTTAATTTCGGTATCTACAAATCACCGATCGTTAAACTGAACTCTGATAAGCTGAACGCCATGTTGAACGACGGTTTCAATATGACAATCAAGAGAGCTAAAGGTGATAACAAGACTATCGAAGGTGCTGAAGCATTCGCTGGTGACTTGGAGGCTGTACAGGAAGATGCTACTCGCTTCCAGTTGAAGAGCGGTGACAAATTTGTTGTCCTGAACAAGAAAGCTCTGTGGGGTGCTAACTTGGGTGCTCCTGATAACAGAGGTGCTAAGTTCGAATTGGTAAGCGAAACTGAATTGAAGGGCGCAAATAAGGCTAACTATCTGTCTTATTTCGAATTCACTCAATATGCAGGTGGTGCAGAAGATGTTATTGATTTAGTTTCTGTATTTGCTGCTAGTGACGCTGATGATGCATTCGGTAACCTCTTCGTTCAGACATTGGATGACAAAGCTGTTTTGACAACAAGTTATGCAAAAGATGCTGACGACGTGCTTACAGAAACATGGCCGTACATCACTTTGGGTGCTAACAACATCGTTAATCCGAAAGAATTCTTACAGGACAAATTTGCTGTAATCAAAGCGCTGAATGAAGAAGGTGCAGAAGATGATGAATTCTTGGCTGCAACATGCGAAGATAAATATATTTGGACTAAGACTGTAGCTAACGATTTGGAAAAACAGTGGGCTATTGCTTACAACGAAGAAACAGAAGTGTACACAATTGTAAACCGTGAAGACAAAGATGTTGAATTTACTATCGCTAAGAATGAATTGCGTGAAAATGGCGATAAAACTGATAACATCTATGTTTGGAAGGGTGGAGACTACGAAATCAAATTCGTGCCGGTAGATGACAGCAAACTATATTACAAATATCTGGCTGAAGATGCAGCAGAATTGAATGAAAAGTCATTCGAAATGTCTTTCTGGTCAAATGTATTCGAAGGCTATGCTAAGGTTGGTATGAATGATGCTAAAAATGCTATCGTTGGTACTTCTGTTGATGCAGTAGAATTTACAGCTACAAAGACTGGTGATTATGAAGTGAAATCATTGATCAACTATTACGAAGGTAATACATTGAAAAAGAAAGAACCGGTATTGAAAGCTCCGATTTACAAATTCAACGTTGGTGAAGGTTTCTTCAAGTTGGATGAGGACAATAAGGCTTCTTGGGCTGCAAATACAGGTACTGAGGTGGTTATCCGTAAGGCTGATAAACATTTCAATTTGGTTGAAGCAACTGCTACCGCTTTGAATGGTAAAGCTTATGTAGGAACAGACGATTCTTATATGTATCAGCAGGAATGTGTATATAGCGCAAACAAGAACACCTTGTTCGAAGTTAATGACAACAACCGTCCTGAATACCGTCGCTTGGGTGTAACAGTAAAAGATGGTTACAATGATATCGAAGGCGAACTGAACATCTTGAAGTTCTTCCGTACAAACGACGAAAATCAGTTCTTGTATGAAAACACTGGAAACCGCAACGCTCAGAATGGCGAAGCTTGCTTGAACTTCTTAGGTGAAACTAACTTGGCAGACAAACCTGCAAGTGCTCAGTTACCGTTCTTGGTAGATACTGCATACATCCGTAACAATACTCGTAAACCGTTGTATATGCTGGCTGTACGTAGCGAATATCAGGAAGCAGGTGAAGAGATTATCCCATGTCCGGTACCTGGTCACGGAACAAATTGCGAACACGCTACGAAAGTAAAGACTCCGGCTTACCGCACTGCTGACTATTTGGTAGCATTGGATGACTCAACAGATATCTATCCTCAGGCTAAATACCAGGGCGATGTTCGTCTGGCATTCGTACCGGCTAAGCACATTGCAGATACATTGGTTATCGAAAGCTCTAATGGTGCTAAAACTAACTGGTTTGCAAACGACTCTATCAAATTCTCTGATAGGAATGGCAAACAGATCGACAAAACTCCGGCTGCATTTGCATTCAAGTTGGTTGACCGCTCTGTTGATCCGGAAGGCGACAAGGCTGCATTTATCATCGAAAACCAGGATAAGAATGGAAACAAACGTTATGTACGTATCCACAACACAGTTCCTGTATTAGTTTCTGAAATTGATCAAGCAGCTGAATTTGAAGTAATGGCTGCTGCTGAAGGCGAAGCTCCGACAGCTAACGAAGGCGTAGAAACTACTACTGTTACAGTAATTGCAACAGACGGTGGTGTAATCGTTAAGGGTGCTGAAGGCAAGAACGTAGTAATCACTAACGTACTTGGTCAGACGATTGCCAACACAGTTGTTAGCTCTTCTGAAGCTACCATCGCTGCTCCTGCAGGTGTAGTTGTAGTAGCTGTTGAAGGCGAAGCTGCTGTAAAAGCAATCGTAAAATAAAAAGTAATTTATAATCAAAATAAAATTCTAAATTTTTACCGTGCATCGTAGTGGCGGTTCGCGAACCGCCCTCACAGTAAGTACCCTGCGACAGGCGAACAAGCGGTAAATATTAATACTAAAGTAATGAAATAAAGTTCTTCTGTTCTACCTCTGTGAAGAGTGAAAACAGACAAAAGTAAGTTACTTCGGCTTTAGAGTCGGAGTAACTTTATTTTTACAGATCATTTATCTCCTCATAACTTTTCTTTATAAGCTACGGATGGATTTTCGGCAATTATAATTAACTTTGCGGTTGGTTGAAAAGTAAAAACTAAAGTATGAAGAAAATTAGAGCCGCCATCGTTGGTTATGGCAACATTGGAAAGTATGTGTTAGAGGCCCTGGAAGCCGCTCCGGATTTTGAAGTGGCAGGTGTTGTACGTCGTAATCCGAATGACGTACCGGACGAACTGAAAGCTTATACTGTGACAGACAGTATCACCAAGTTAGATAAAGTAGACGTTGCCGTTCTTGCAACTCCTACCCGCAGCGTTGAAACGTACGCAAAAGAAATTCTTTCATTAGGTATCAATACGGTAGATAGCTTCGATATCCACGGAGGTATCGTAGACCTGCGCCGTTCGCTGGATGCTGTAGCCAAAGCACATAATACGGTTGCCGTTATTTCTGCCGGATGGGATCCGGGAAGCGACTCTGTTGTTCGCGCCCTGCTGGAAGCAATGGTGCCGAAAGGTATCACTTATACAAACTTCGGCCCAGGGATGAGTATGGGACATACGGTTGCCGTGAAAGCGATCGAAGGTGTCAAGGCTGCTTTGTCCATGACAATTCCGATGGGAACAGGCGTTCACCGCCGTATGGTTTATATCGAAGTAAAAGACGGTTACGATTTCAAGCAGGTAGCTGCCGCAATCAAGGCTGACGATTATTTCGCACACGACGAAACACACGTAATGCAGGTGGAATGTGTCGACAACCTGCTGGATATGGGACACGGTGTGAACCTGGTCCGCAAAGGTGTATCAGGCAAGACCCAGAACCAGTTAGTTGAATTCGACATGAAGATCAACAACCCGGCTCTTACTGCCCAGATCCTGGTAGCCGTTGCCCGTGCAAGCTTCAAACAGCAGCCGGGTGCTTACACTATGATCGAATTGCCGGTGATCGATATGATCTGCGGCGAAAGAGAAGACTTGATTAAACGACTTGTTTAATACATAAATTATGCTCGATTTTATTACCTGGACGGCTGACCCCGCCATCTTTTCCATAGGTTCACGCGAAATTCGCTGGTACGGACTTGCTTTTGCTATCGGTTTCTGGATTGGTTATTCCATTGTAAGCCGTATGTGGAAAAATGAAAAACTTCCTCCTGCATGGATCGATTCCCTGCTGATTTATACCATGGTGGGTACTGTGGTCGGCGCCCGTCTGGGACATTGCCTCTTTTATGATCCCGGATATTACCTGGCTAATCCAATAGAGATTTTCAAGGTCTGGGAAGGCGGACTGGCGAGCCATGGCGGTACGCTGGGTATCGTCATCGCGATCTATTTTTATTCCAGGCGTATCACGCATAAAAGCATGCTTTGGACATTCGATAAACTGGTTGTTCCGACCGGACTGGTGGCAGCTATGATCCGTTTGGGAAACCTGATGAACCATGAGATATACGGTCATCCGACCGATCTTCCGTGGGGTTTCCGTTTCATCGAGAACCTGCATGCCTGGAAAATGGGGGCAGAGCCGATATTTACCGTTCCCAGCCATCCGACACAGCTGTACGAGGCATTATGCTACCTGGTTACATTCGGTATATGCATGTGGCTTTACTTTATCAAAAAGGAGTGGAAGCGGGAAGGGCTTATTTTCGGGGTCTTTATGATTTGTATATTCGGCTCGCGTATCTTTATCGAATTCCTGAAGAATAATCAGGAAGCGTTTGAAGATAGTATGGTCCTGAATATGGGCCAGTGGCTCAGTATTCCGTTCGTGCTGGCAGGTTGCTGGTTTGTCTGGAGGGCGCTCACAAGGAAGCCGAATAACTATGAAGAGCTAAAAATAAAAAAGTAAAAAGTATAAAATGTACAAATTAAAAGAAATAGCAGATAAGGTATATTATGTAGGAGTAAACGACCGTCAGAAGGCCCTCTTCGAAAATATGTGGCCGCTTCCGTACGGCGTTTCTTATAATTCGTATTTGATCGTAGACGAAAAGACTGTATTGATCGATACAGTAGACGTTTGCTATTCTGATATCTTTTTGAAAAAAATAGCGGATGCACTGGACGGACGGACGCTCGATTATCTGGTCGTGAACCATATGGAACCCGACCATGCCGGCAGTATCCGCCTGTTGCGCCAGCAATATCCTGACGTGCAGATCATCGGTAACAAGCAGACATTCGGTATGCTGGACGGCTATCATAATATAACGACCGGACTTTACGAAGTGAAAGAAGGCGATACGCTGAATATCGGCCGCCACCAGCTTTCTTTCTATATGGCTCCGATGGTGCACTGGCCGGAGGTAATGGTGACTTACGATTCTACGGATAAGTTGCTGTTTTCTGCCGATGCTTTCGGAACATACGGAACGCTGGACGGTGGGGTGATCGATGAGGAGATGAATGTGGATCATTACTGGGAAGAGATGATCCGTTATTATTCCAATATCGTCGGCAAATACGGTAATCCGGTACAGCGTGCTTTGCAGAAACTGTCGGCCCTGGAGATCAACACGATCTGTTCGACACATGGTCCGGTATGGCGCAAATATGCTCACAAGGCAATTGAAATATATGACCGTCTGAGCCGTTATGAAGGGGAGGATGGTGTTGTCGTTATTTATGGCAGCATGTATGGAAATACGGAGCAGATGGCGGAAGCGATCGCTTCTTCTTTGTCGGCAAACGGTGTAAAGAACATTGTGTTGCATAATGTCAGCAAGAGTCCGGCTTCGTATATCCTGAAAGATGTATTCAAATACAAAGGCGTCATTATCGGCAGTCCGACCTATTCAAACAGTCTGTTTCCAGAAGTGGAAGCCATCCTGAGCAAGATCGAGATGCGCGAAGTGAAAAACCGCCTGTATGGCTATTTTGGTTCGTTCACCTGGGCTGGTGCGGCAGTGAAACGCCTGACCGCTTTCGGAGAAAAGATGAAATGGGAAACCGTTGGTACTCCTGTGGAGCAAAAACAAGGTCTGAAAGCCGATAAGTATGAAGAATGCTGGGCTTTGGGAGAAGCAATGGCTAACAAATTGAAAATTGAGAATTGAGAATTGAAAATTTGAAAGGATCGGTTTTCGTCATGTAGAGAATATTATTAACGAAAGATCTAATTAATAAACACAGAAGATTGTCTGTTGATATTGGAAGTTCCTGTAATTTTCAATTTTCAATTTTCAATTTTCAATTAAAAACACTTGTTATGAGACTAATTATTGAACCAGATTACGAGCAACTCTCGAAGTGGGCTGCCAACTATGTAGCTGCGAAGATTAAGAAAGCGAATCCGACAGCTGAAAAGCCATTTGTTCTGGGCCTTCCTACCGGATCATCCCCGCTGGGTATGTACAAGAACCTGATTGAACTGAACAAGCAAGGTGTCATCTCCTTCCAGAATATCATCACTTTCAATATGGATGAATATGTAGGATTGCCGAAAGATCATCCTGAAAGCTATCATTCATTCATGTGGAATAACTTCTTCAGCCATGTAGACATCAAGCCGGAGAATGTAAATATCCTGAACGGTAACGCTTCTGATCTGGAAGCTGAATGTGCTGCTTATGAAGCCAAAATGAAAGCTGTAGGCGGTGTAGACCTGTTCCTGGGTGGTATCGGTCCTGACGGCCATATCGCATTCAACGAACCGGGTTCTTCATTGGCTTCACGTACACGTGTTAAGTCACTGACTACAGACACGATCATCGCTAACTCACGTTTCTTCGACAACGATGTAAACAAGGTTCCGAAGACTTCTGTAACAGTAGGTGTCGGTACGGTATTGGATGCGAAAGAAGTGCTGATCATGGTAAACGGTCACAACAAGGCTCGCGCTTTGCAGCAGGCTGTTGAAGGCTCGATCAACCAGATGTGGACAATTACTGCTTTGCAGATGCATCCGAAAGGTATCATTGTAGCTGACGAAGCTGCTTGTGCTGAAATAAAAGTAGGTACATACAACTACTTTAAAGATATCGAAAAAGATAATCTTTGTCCTTGCAGCTTGTTGAAATAAGATTTAGCTTGTAAGAAATAAAAAACGGAACTATGCTTTTGCGCAGTTCCGTTTTTTTATTTAGTTCTTGTTGCCCGACATGATTCCCGGATCGTCATCCATATTACGGACGGTTTTGGGGATGCTTTTCATTTGCTTTCCGAAGTTGAGGTTGAAATTGAATTTAACGACAAATGTCCGGGCCATATTTTTACTGTGAATATCTGATTTTACAGGGTTGAGGGCCGACCAGTTTTCATTTTCAGATTTGTATACATTAATAAATGGGTTATGTAGTCCGGCCATGACGGACCAGACCGGTGTCTTATACCCTGCCATGAGCGTGTGCATCAGGTCGCCTTTCATCAGCTGTTCTCCATAGACATTCCGATTGGGCGGTGTGATGGTCGTGAAATTGACGATCCAGTTCCGGTAAGAAAAATCCAGGTTGACACGGACCGCTTTCATCGTATAGGTATGCAGATATTCATTCCCGTGGCTGATATAGCGGTTTATGCAAGGGATGACCGAGAGATTGATATGGTCTTTCCAGGGTTTGATGTTGAAGGCTATTTCAAAGCCGATATTCTGAAAGGATTTCTGATTCTCGTATGTCTTGACAAATATATTGTCTTCATAAAAAACAGACTCCATGATGGGATTGTGTTCATAATCGTAAGTGACCAAGGCGTCGGTACTGAATATACCTTTATTATATGTAGCATTAAAAGATTGATTGATGCTGTAATAAGATTTCAGACCGGGATTTCCCCTTCGTAACTGCATGGGATCGATGGATTGTTCCACCTCATTCAGATAGGCGATGGAAGGTGTATTGTTCTTTAATGCGGCACTGTAACGGAAATGCAGGTCTTGTACCGGGTTGTAAGTAACCCGCAAGGAAGGTTGCAAAGCGTATTTTTCATTTTTATTGTCATGCTGGCTGTAATAGAAACGGGAGAGAGTCAGATTGGCCATATAACTCCATTTACCTGCTTTGATTAGGTATTCTGCATAGGCGAAACTCTCACTTTGTTTCATCGATACATCGGCAGTCGTGGTTCCGGTGTAATGGTTGTCGGTGTATGACTGGATATGCCTCAATCCTCCGGTAAATTGACCGTTGCCAGTTCTTTTTTCATAAATACCTTCTGCGATCAGTGAATATTTCTTTCCTGAAATATCGGATAGAATATTTGTAGCAGGAATATCCTCCTTTTTCTCCTGATAGATACGGGTGTTTTGAGTATTTATATAAGTGCCTACGATATTGAAGATCAGCGATTGCGCGTTCTTTAGGTTGTGCTGGTAATACAGATCCAGTGCCGGACTGTGGCTTTTCTCTGCTGTATGATCATAAATGGAGAGAGGAATAGCTGAACCGGAAGTGTACAACTGGCTTTTCCGGTCTTCATATCCGGCAGGAAAATCGTTATTGTTATACCTGAATTGTACGTTGAAAAGATATTTGTCCTGTTCCTGCAAGCTGTAATTCAGGTTTGAATAGAATACTTTTTTGTTGAAAAGGGTAGGTTCACCTATTTCCTGGCGATGTAGTTCGTGGTCGGGGAAGATGAATTTCTCATCATATTCACGTATCCAGTCACCTTTGCGCTGGATAAAGCGGGTGTTTGCCGAAAATTCAGACTTCCCGTTTGTATATCTGGCGGACAGCATGTCGTCTATAGAGGTCCTGCCTCCTCCAATGCTGTGGAAAGCGCCTCCCCGGATATTGCTTCCCGATTCTTTTTTGCGTGTAATGTAGTCGATTACTACTGACGCATCTCCATAACGTGCGCCGGGACTGTCATGGTATTCGATCCTGATAATATCTTCCGGGTTCAAAGCGGTTATTTCGGGGTAGGTGACGAGTATGCCATTGATTCTTAATTGTACTGTCCCGTTACCGGTGGCCGTCACCTCCCCGGATATTGCATCCACTATGACATGTGATAACTGCATTTTGTTAAGCAGGTCGATGCCGTCGGTCGAACTTTTTATCTGGGTTTCGGATGGTAAGATCGATATTCTATCCCCTTTGTTGATAACGGATCTGGCGGCAACGGTCACTTCGTTTAAAAAGATGGATGACGGGTGTAACATGATTTGTGAGTAGTATTCCGTATCTTTCATTTGCACCGGTGTACAATACTTTTGGTATCCCATAAAAGAGACAGACAGTATATAACTGCCTTCGGCAATCTGGCGGATAGTAAATTCTCCGTGCTGGTCGCTTGTGGTACCGGTGATTAACGTGGAGTCCTGTTTCAGCAAAGCAATAGTAGCATATTCTATCGGTGTCTTTTCTTTTTCATCAATGATCATTCCCCGGATATTTGCCTGTTGTGCCGTGGCAAACGGAAGTGTAAGAAAAATACATGCGAGAAGCAATAAGACTGTTTTTATTTTCATCTGATCTGTTTTTATTCCAACCATTCGGTCTGTCGTGAATTAATAATGTTATAAATGTGATAGCTATCTGTTATTGGTGACGAATGAGCGGATTATATATTTTAAGGTAAGTTGGTAAATATGTGGGTCAATATTGTTTTTTATTCGTTTTAGTGTTTATCTTTGGCCTGTGTTTACGAGCGAAAAACAGACATTGTAGAACTTTATTATTGTTGCTTTAATTTGTAGAGATAGAATTTGTGTTTAACATCTAAAACAATTTGTAGTATGAAAAAGATTGCATGTTTATTACTTCTTTTCGTGACATTTCAGGTGAGTGCACAAGAATTTCATTTTATCCCGAAGATCGGTTTGAATTTTGCCAATATGACAAACTCTGATGGTAGTATGAAACCCGGTTTGAATATCGGGGTAGCCGGCGAAGTGATGATGACTAATAATTTTGCTATTGAACCGGGTATATTTTATTCGATGCAGGGTGCAAAAGGGAAAGGTGAATCTTCTGGTTTAAAGATAAAGAATGATTATTTGAATATTCCTGTTTTATTTAAAGGTTATGTTTATGAAGGTTTTAATTTATTTGCTGGGCCACAATTAGGTTTCAAGGTATCGTCAAAATTAAAGTATTCTAAATCGGGTACTTCTGTTTCTACCAGTGAAGGGAGTGATTTATTTAAATCCGTTGATTTTGCAATCATAATAGGAGCGGGCTATCAATCTTCTATGGGCTTACTGTTTTCATTAAGTTATAATATTGGGTTGGCGAATACAATCAATGCAGATAAGTTCGCCGCATTACCCGGAGGTAGTGGCATGGAAGGTGAAAAGAGCCGTAACGGTGTCCTCCAGTTTAACGTTGGCTGGCGCTTCTAATTAATTTATGCCGGATTTTGCAAACTTTAGGTCGAAATCCGGCTATTATTATATGTAAAAGATCTATTATTTTTGTGGTAATAAATACTATTGCCATGAAATATTCTTTTGTAACGATTTTATTTTTAGCCTTGTCCTTACAATTAGGCTATGGGCAGGATCAAATTTTACCTGTCCCGTCTAACCAGCCCAGTCCGGCACAACAGAAACAGATTGCCCGGAAGTATGGGATGTTTATTCATTTTGGTATTAATACATTCCATGATCAGGAATGGACGGATGGCTCAAAGCCGGCTTCTTCTTATCGCCCTACAGCTATCGATGCCGATCAATGGATCAAAACAGCTAAAGATGCCGGCATGAAATATGTCATATTGGTAGCCAAACATCATGAAGGCTTCTGTCTTTGGGATAGCAAATATACCGAATATGATGTGGCTAATTCGGGGAATAAAACGAACGTGATAGAAGAGGTAGCCAAGGCTTGCAAAAAATATGATATAGGCCTGGGCTTGTATTATTCATTGTGGGACCGTAAGGTGAATGCAGATGTAAAGGATAAAACTCTGGATGCAGCCTACAACGAATATATGATTAAACAACTGAATGAGCTGATCGATATCGTACAGCCATATACTCATATCGTCGAGTTCTGGTTTGACGGGGGATGGGAGAAAGAACATGAGCGCTGGCCTGCAAGAGAGATATATCAGACAATCAAATCAAGGGAACCGGAATGCCAGATCGGTATAAACTGGACAATCGGCCTGCCCGAAAATCCGGATGCTCATCCCGTATTACCGGAAAATCAGAAAGAAGGTTATCCGATCCGCTATTTCCCGAGTGACTTCCGTTTGGGTGATCCGTACCTGCCCGCCGATAATGATCCGAAGTTATTCTCGCATGACGGCAAATTATATTATATGCCATGGGAATCTACTATCTGTATAAGCGAACGTTGGTTCTACAATACTACTGATAAAAAGTATAAGACGGTAGAAGAGTTAGCCGGTCTGTACCACCAGTGCACAAAGAACGACAATATCCTGATCCTGAACTGCCCGCCTAACCGGGAAGGAAAGATACGGGATGCCGATGTTACATTGTTAAAGGAACTACGGAAAAAGATTCAGATGTAGAAATAATAGCACCGACCGGTTTCTGTGAAACAAAAGAAACACAGTTGTGATATGCATTACTTTGCACTTATAAATTATCTCTTAGTGATTATACATATCTTTGTTATAAAAATCTAATATTTTGATCTGGGCATTATAGGCGGTTTGTGCCGGGCTGTCGGGGTTTAATTCAATAGCCATGAGGTAGTTGTTGAGTGCCTGGCGAATATCGCCCATCTTGCGGTATACGTTTCCGCGCAGATAATACGCTTCATCGTCTGAATCATTTTTTTTGATGTACTCGTCCAACAAATGGAGTGCTTCGTCTGTTTTATTATCGTTGATAAGTTGTCTGATAGTTTCCATATTAAAATAATGTGATATTTTACGGACAAAGATAATTCTGAAGAGGTTACATACATAATAATCACGGTTTAAAAAACTGTTTTTTTGTTACTGATGTACGGTTACGTTAATTATTTGTGTATGTTTGCACTCGATTTCTAAAAAGTGAAAAGTGATTATGCAAAAGAATCTGGTAATAGTGGAGTCACCCGCCAAGGCAAAAACCATTGAGAAATTCCTCGGAAAAGATTTCAAGGTTATGTCGAGTTACGGGCACATCCGCGATTTGAAGACAAAAGAATTTAGTATAGACGTAGAACACGATTATGCTCCGCAGTACGTGATCCCGGCAGATAAGAAGAAGCTGGTTTCCGAATTGAAATCCGAGGCGAAGTCTGCCGAACAGGTATGGCTCGCATCCGATGAGGACCGCGAGGGAGAAGCTATATCCTGGCATCTGTACGAAGTTTTGGGATTAAAACCGGAAAATACAAAACGTATTGTTTTCCATGAAATTACCAAGAATGCTATTTTGCATGCGATTGAAACGCCGCGCGATATTAATATCGACCTGGTAAATGCCCAGCAGGCACGTCGTGTATTAGACCGTATCGTGGGTTTTGAACTGTCTCCTATCTTATGGAGAAAGGTAAAACCTGCTTTATCTGCCGGACGTGTGCAGTCGGTAGCTGTCCGCCTGATCGTGGAACGTGAACGCGAGATCAACGAATTTGTGTCGGAAGCCGCTTACCGTGTCATTGCCAATTTCATACTTCCTGACGGAACAACGATCCTGAAAGCGGAATTGAGCAAGCGTCTGAAGGATAAAAAAGAGGTGATGGAGTTTTTGGAATCCTGCAAAGCAGCCTCTTTCTCTATTGACGAGATCACTAAGAAACCGGTAAAGAAATCACCTGCACCTCCTTTTACCACATCCACTTTGCAACAGGAAGCCGCCCGCAAACTGGGTTATTCCGTTTCTCAAACCATGATGATTGCACAGCGTTTGTATGAATCGGGATTGATCACTTATATGCGTACCGACTCGGTCAACCTGAGTGACCTGGCATTGGGTACGGCTAAGGAAGCTATTCTGGATATTTATGGGGAGAAATATTATAAATTCCGCCAGTATCATACAAAGAGTAAAGGTGCACAGGAAGCGCACGAAGCGATCCGTCCTACTTATATAAGTAATACGGAAATCAGCGGATCGGCGCAGGAAAAGAAATTATATGAATTGATCCGTAAACGGACGATCGCGTCACAGATGGCTGATGCTGAACTGGAACGTACGACAATCTCTGTTTGCATCAATAATAAGAAAGAAAAATTCGTGGCTGTCGGTGAAGTAATCACTTTCGACGGTTTCCTTCAGGTATATCGTGAAAGTTACGATGACGAAAACGAAAAGGAACAGGAAAACGGTTTATTGCCGCCGGTTGAGCTGCATGAAGTGTTGACACTGAACGATATTGTGGCTACGGAACGTTTTACGCAACGTCCTCCGCGTTATACGGAAGCCAGTCTGGTTCGCCGCCTGGAAGAATTAGGTATCGGACGTCCTTCTACCTATGCTCCGACTATTCAGACGATACAGAATCGTGAGTATGTGATTAAAGGAGATAAGGAAGGGGTAGAACGTATTTATAGCGTGATCACACTTGCTAAAGATAAGATAAAGGAAGTTGACAAGAAAGAGATCGTAGGTGCCGACCGTAATAAGTTGATGCCGACCGATATCGGTACTGTCGTGAACGACTTTTTGATGGCTTATTTCCCGGATGTGTTGGATTATAATTTTACAGCCAGTGTGGAAAAAGAATTCGATGCTGTTGCTGAAGGAGAAATGGTCTGGACGGAAGCGATCGATAAGTTTTATAAGCTATTTCATCCGATCGTAGAAGAAACGGCTGCCATAAAGACTGAACATAAAGTGGGAGAACGCCAGTTAGGTGTGGACCCGAAGACTGGAAATCCTGTATTTGTAAAGATCGGTCGTTATGGTCCGGTCGTGCAGATCGGACAGGCCCATCCGGATGATAAGGAAGCACCGAAACCTCAGTTCGCTACATTGATGAAGGGACAGTCTATTGAAACGATTACACTGGAAGAGGCACTGAAGTTATTCGATCTTCCCCGTACCATCGGTGAATATGAAGGAAAAGATATGGTTGCAGCCGTAGGCCGGTTCGGACCGTTCATCCGTCATGACGGCAAGTTTATCTCTATCCCGAAAGATCTGAATCCGCTTTCCATCACTGCGGAAGAAGCGATCGAACTGATTGATGAAAAACGGAAAAAAGATGAACAGCGTTATTTGAAGAAGTTTGACGAGGATCCTGAATTGGAGATCCTGAATGGACGTTATGGCCCTTACATTACGTATAAGAAAGCCAATTACCGGATACCGAAGACGGTTACCCAGCCGGAAAAACTGACTTATGAAGAATGTATGAAGATCATAACCGAAGCTGCGGAGAAGCCTGCTACACCGAAGAAGCGGACAACCAAGAAGAAAGCATAAAAGATAGATATTTGTGATAAAAGAAAGGATGGTCTTCATAAGGCCATCCTTTCTTTTATACTTTTATACAATCAATGATTTCTGCATCAAATGCATTTTGTAATCGTTGTTTTTCTATGAAATCAGATGGTAACTGTTTGACATAGTCAATGATTTGAGCTTTTAAACCATAGGTACCCAGAATTTCGGTGATATCCCGTCCGTATACCCGGCAGGTATTTTCATCACCGTACTCTTTCAGCAAAGTTTCTTTAGGCAAATGGCCTAGTTCAACTGTGTGCTCTCCCTCGATTGTATCTATTATCAAAGCCCTTCCTCCAGGGCGTAATACACGGTATATTTCTTGCATGCCTTTTCGGTCTTCCGGAACGCAATAGAGAACATGCGAACAGAGAACCAGATCGAACGAATTGTCCTCAAAAGGCATTTGTGTAATATCGACTTTGTATGTAGCAACATTCGGATTGATGTCTCCATCAATATATTCTGCAACAGATGGTGAATTTCTTAGATAGTTCTTTAATCCCATCACCGGTGCGAAATCTAATATTCGTAACGGTTTTGTATTCTCTGTCATAATTACATTTTGAATGTATTTACAGAGAATACGCGTCCGTTCCAAAGACAAACAATGTGGACATCTTATATTTTTGCGTATTGCCACATTTCCATGCGAAAGAAAACGACGGGAAGACTTGCTACAACAGCAACATTCATATTTATTGCCAGCTAAAAATATAGCTTCGATTTTGAATAATGCATAATGAAGTGCGAGCCGTTTTTTTTCGCTGACACATTTTTGGTAAAGTCTTCTAATCATTTTCTGTTTGTTCTATTGTTACATTCTTTCCGGAACCTCGATGCCCAGTAACGACATGCCTGATTTTACGACTTTGGCGACATTTTCAGATAATACCAGACGGAATTGTTTGATTTCCGGATTCTCTTCACGGAGGATAGAGAAGTCGTGGTAGAACTGGTTGTATTCTTTTACCAGGTCGTAAATGTAATTGGCAATATAAGCCGGGCTGTATTCTTTCCCTGCTTCTTTAACTGTTACAGCGTAATCGGCAATCATCTGGACTAACCCTTCTTCTTTTTCAGAGATGGGAGTATTGGCCGGCAATTGTTTCGGTAATACGATGCCTTGTTCAGCAGCTTTTCGTAAAACAGAACGGATACGGGCATATGTATATTGTATGAATGGTCCTGTATTTCCGTTAAAATCGATAGACTCTTTCGGGTTGAAGGTCATATTTTTGCGCGGATCGACTTTTAAGATGAAGTATTTCAGAGAACCTAATCCGACAATGCGGGAAATATTGGCAGCTTCTTCCGGAGTCATTTCATCCAGTTTACCCAGTTCCTGCGAAATTTCATGAGCAGTACCGATCATTTCTTCCATCAGGTCGTCTGCATCGACAACCGTACCTTCACGGCTCTTCATCTTACCTTCCGGAAGTTCTACCATTCCGTAAGAGAAGTGTACCAGACCTTTTCCGAATTCAAAGCCCAGTTTATCCAGTAAGATGGAAAGAACCTGGAAATGATAATTCTGTTCGTTTCCGACTACATAGATCATTTTATTGATGGGATAATCGTCGAAGCGCAACTTCGCGGTACCGATATCCTGTGTCATATATACGGAAGTTCCGTCAGCACGGAGCAGTAGCTTTTCGTCCAGTCCGTCCTTGGTCAGATCGGCCCATACGGAACCGTCTTCGCGGCGGTAGAAGATACCTTTTTCAAGACCTTCCATCACTTTACCTTTACCTTCCAGGTAGGTCTGTGATTCGTAATAGATCTTGTCGAAGTCTACGCCCATCATCTTATAGGTTTCATCAAAACCAGCATATACCCAACTGTTCATTTTCTCCCATAAAGCACGGACTTCAGCGTCGCCGGCTTCCCATTTGCGGAGCATTTCGCGGGCTTCGGCCATCAAGGTCGACTGCGCTTCTGCTTCTTCTTTGGTAAGGCCCTTTTCTTCCAGTTCTTTTAACTCCTGTTTGTAATGTTTGTCAAACAATACATAAAAATCACCGATCAGGTGGTCACCTTTCTTTCCGGATGATTCGGGAGTAACGCCCTCGCCCCATTTCTGCCAGGCAAGCATAGACTTACAGATATGGATACCGCGGTCGTTTACGATATTGGTCTTAACCACTTTGTTACCATTGGCTTTCAAGATCTCAGACAAGCTATAGCCCAACAGGTTGTTACGTACGTGACCCAGGTGTAACGGTTTGTTTGTATTAGGTGAAGAATATTCGATCATCACCAGCGGAGATTGTTCCGTAACGGGAACTATTCCGTATGAAGGTTGCTCATTGATCGTGTTCAGCAAGTCGATCCAGCACGGGCCGGCAACAGTCAGGTTCAGAAATCCTTTGATTACATTAAACTCAGATATGGCCGGTTCGTTTTTCTGCAAATATTCGCCGATTTCCTGTGCTGTTTGTTCCGGTGATTTCTTCGACGCACGGAGGAATGGGAATACAACCAGGGTAAGATGTCCTTTAAACTCTTTTTTTGTCTTCTGTAACTGTATCTGGGCGGCAGGAACTTCTGCTCCGTACAGTTCTTTTATGCCGGCAATGATCGCACCGGTAATCTGCTGTTCAATAACCATATTCTTACTTCTATATATTCGGATTTTATTTTGCCTGCAAAGGTACATGATTATTTTCTAAAAACCTGCGTATGGATATTTTGAATTAGCAGTTTGTCTATCCTTTGCTATATCCTCCAAAAGAGAGGGAACCGAGTTTACATATTTGTTGGTAATATTTACAAATCGTGCAGTATGTATGCTTATTTTTTCATTTTTTGAAAATGAAGTGAAAATAATCATCATTATTTTCAAAAAAGTGGAATCGTATTTGGATTTACTCTTGAAATGAGTCGTAAAGGGGGGTGTTAACGCATAATATCAGAAACAACAATAGAATAGTAATTTGTTTGATAACAACGATCTTTGTAATTGAAGGAAAGAGTGCTATTAGGATTCTTTTTCTTTGAGATAATAATGGATGCTTGAGTTTTGCTGATTTGGTAGCAAGATTTTGGGATACTACCGAAAGTCGGATAAGCACGAAATGTTATGACTTGGGATAGTTTGTATATGCTGATTTAGAAAGTAATGTTATTAATGATTGTAAGCGAATATAAAATATATAGAGTATTAATTTATTGTTTATTGCTGGTTACCTTTTTCGCTTGCGCGGATGAAAGTTTTGTCGGCGAAAACAATAATGGGGAGTTCTTGTCAATTACTGGTATCGGTCCTCTGAATGTGACACATGACGGGACTGCCGAAGATCATATTGTGAGTACCCTTCGTATTATAGAATTTGATCCTGCAACCGGTATTTGTCTGTCAAATGTTCTGTACACGAAAGAGCAGTGGACCAATAACATAATAAAGCACTCAATAAAACAGGGAACTTATGATTTTGTATTTCTCGCCAATGAGGCTACTAGTACATCTGTCCTTAATCAGTTAAACGGAGTTTTAAAATATGGGGATTTAAATAAAATAGCTTATCCTGCAAGTGCTTTTTCTTCTGATCTTGACATCCCTATGATACAGGAAATCAAGAAGGTTACTGTTTTGCCAAAAGGAGGAGGTATTGAATTGAGTGATGGAACGCAACAATCTTTTTTGAAGCTGGCATTGAACAGATTGGGAGTACGAGTCGATGTCGTATTGGAAGCCGAAGATGATTTTGAAGCCGTTTTTACCGGTGTTGTATTCAGCAATATACCTGATTTAGTCCCTTTGACAGCTAATTATAGCGGAAGTATCGGAAGGAGTATCATACGTAAATTTACATTAAGTGAAAATGGAAGTTATTTTTCAGACGGAACTCCTTCTGCTGTGGGAATAACCTGGGCAAAGAATATAAATCGGATTATTTTACCTTCAAGTGAGCCTGTGGATAAATCAGAGAAATCGGAAGCTGTCGTTTTTACTGTTAATATGGGGACTAATTATAATCCTTCCTGTGAGTTGGAGATAAATTCGAATCCGGTAGATTATAGTCTTCCGATGAATAGTAAGCTTGATTTGACGGGTATTATCCGGGATGCTTTGCATGTAAATGTAAAAGCTTCGGATTGGAGTGAATATGATGGAAACTGGATTATATCCGGCAATAAAAAGCTGAATGTTTCACATACACAAGTCAGTATAACCGATTTTAATGGGGCACGGATTTCATTTTGGTCGAATATGCCTGAAGTGAAGGTGTTGCCTGAAGTCTTTATTGGGACGAGTACAGTTACGGCAGAAACAGAAAGTATTTTTAATGATTTGGTGTTGAAAGATATAGATGTAACGGACAATGGAACGACAGTTACTTATGCAACTTCTCGGTTTTCTTATACTTATGATAAAGTTTCCGAATCAGGTTCCGGTTATATGGATATCCTGCTTGATGAGCAGAATGCCGCCGGGCAAAATATATACCGGATCATTTTGTCGGCTGAAGATGAATACGGAGGTAAATTGCAAAAAGAGATAGAAGTGAAAACCAGTCAGTATGGCGGACGTCATGCTTTTACAGAAGGAACAAGGTATGTCGGAGCTTTTTACCGGAAAAATGAAACCGGAGAAAGGGTTGTTACCGGACAGCAGGAAAGGAATAATGACTTGCCGGAATATGACGGACTTACAACATGGAAAGCAACCGTTATCGACGGAGATTTTGTTGTACTAAGTACAACTCCCAGCTTCGATCCGGGCATAGGAACATACAGTCCCGGAAACCCGGAGAAATATCCGGTTACTCCAAATGAATATAAGGGAGAAAGTGGGCGTATGGTAGAAGGTAGAGGACGTATTTATTTCCGTATCGGCCTTAATTCGACGCATAGCGGGGACAAGCCGAGATATGCCCTGGTTTTGGTGGAACGGTATGGAGGTATCTGGGGAGGTGGATATTGGACGTATAAAGATTCCGTCTTTATTCGGCAGGGAGAAGATCCGGATTATATTTTAAGGCCGGGCACTGAGGATGCGATAACCTCGGGGCAGTTGCAAGGCCAGCCGCGCAATGCGGCCAGAATGTTTTCACCGTTTAACTTGACCGCTCCTGAATTTAAAAATGGTGGTGAGGCTGCTAATTATCAGGTCGGTCATAAAAATGGAGTTTTTGTTAAATATCCCAGTCAGGCTGGTGCCTTCTTTCAGTGGGGGCTTCCTGACAGTACGCATTTGGAACCGTATTTTCGCCAGGCTTATCATCCGGTTAATCCGGTGATTGCGTCTTACTGGAACAAGACGTTACAGTTTTTAACGACCAACAGTAGACTATTTTTACCAGTATGGAATACTGCAACAGGAACAGCTGATCCGATATATGACTATGGTTATAAAGATATTTTTGAGATTTGTCCGGAGGGGTATCATCGCCCCAGTGATGGATATACTGACCGGATTTCCTGGAATGGTCTGTATCCTAATATGGTTAAGTATGTGAATGGGGTGAAGGTCGGTACTGCATATGTTGATGTGTTTGAAAAACAAAAGGATACAATCGCAGTAGACCACGGGGAGGATATTGCTTATTCTGAATGGAGGCAGTCGCTTTTCAAAAATCCATTGGCCGGTGATGCTGCGCGATTGGAAAATATAGGAGGATGGGACGGATCATCGGAAAAAAATGGTATTAAAATAGATCGAGAACCTAATTTTTGGCAGGATCCGAATGATACGGAAGAAGCGAAAAGGCACATCACTTTTGCTTTCGGTTTTTATGCAGACGGCTATTTTGACCGCCTTCCGGTTATAAAAAAAAGTGAGTATTCTTTTGGGGTATCTGTTGATAATGCACAGGTTGCTTATCGTGGTATTTTAGTTTATAATAAAGATAATGAGAATGCTTCGGTTTTCTTCCCTTCAGCGGGGAGACGGGCTTCTGTTTCCGGACAGGTTGAATTTTCAGGTTCGACAGGTTATTACCAGTCATCGTCTATCGGTCCTTATTCTGCGAATACACCTCAGAGTGTGTGGAGTATTAGTTTGGGGAAGTGGCCTAATCCGGGGCTCTATTACCAACTACCGACTTTTGCAGAATCAGCCCGTTGTGTCAGGGATGAAACCTTTTCCCGAAGCCGTTGACAACTATGTTTTTTGAAAGGATTGAAATGAGGAAAATTATAATACATATAAACTATCTGTTTCTTTTAGCTATTCTGTTATTTGTGACCAGTTGTGAACATGAGGTTCTGATATCGGAAGATCCGGAAGAAATAGTTGATGATAAAATAAGAATTGAGATTTTTACCCGTGTAGCTTCATATAAGCTTCCTGTTACCAAAGGTTTGAATGATGAAAACACGGTAGGTATTACTCCTTGGATACTTGTGTTTAAAGGAAATAATGAAGCTTCTGCAACTTTTGTAGAAGCTGTCCAGGCTTTTGAACTTATAGGGAAGAGATATGTTTTGCTTACTAGGCAACCTTCTGGTACGAAGTATCATTTATTAATATTGGCGAATCCGCAGAGTGAATTTTATTATGGAGATGCCGATTCGGGATATGAATTTGAAATTGAGAGTTTTACAGCTAATCTGAAAGTTGGTGTAACGACTTTGTCAGAGGCATGTTCCAACTTATTAACTGAGCCGTTGGCTATTCCTGCACAGTCGGTTGTTCCTTATAGTGGCGAAGGCGAGACAATTCCTATGAGTTACCTGTTAGAGGTTGATGAGATAAATAATTCGACAAGAATAGAGAATACAGATGGCAGTTCTTTGTTATTGAGCCGGGTTGTGTCTAAAATAGCCATAGTCAATGCTGCATCTAATTTCGATTTCACAGGCATTACGGCGATTGTGAATGTTCCGCGTCAAGGACAGTTACATAAATCCGATGGTGCTGTTTACAATACCTCAGGTTTAACTGAATTACGTTATGATGCGAGCTATTCGTCTCCTTTAATCGCAACCTCTGCTGTTTCCGGCGGTCAAAGTACGGCGGACAAGCCGATTTATTTATATGAATCGCCTGTATCTAATAATACTTATTTTATTATTCAGGGTACTTATGAAGGGCGTAATTATTTTTATAAAATAGCGATCGTGGATGATAATCTGACTTTGATGAATCTGGTGCGTAATAAGTTATATACGTTTACTATAAACAAAGTTCATGGGCCGGGATTTGATACGGTTGCCGATGCTAAAGTTTCCAAGCCATCGAATACGGCACTTGATTATAGCGTACTGGTCGATGATAGTAATACATATGAGATAATAGCCAATAATGATTATTATTTGGGCGTAAGTAATTCCGTCTTTTTTGCTTATACGAATGAAACTGCCGAATATGAGGCTTTTAGGGTAATAACCGATTGTAAGACTATTTTTCCAAATTCGAATAAGATAAGTGATGAAAGAAGTTTGGCTGATTATGCATATAGATTGGTTTCTCCTTTTGGTATTTCTATTGCGGGTGCTGGTTCTTCGGACCCCAATGTAACTCCCGTAAATGTGGAAGTAAAGAATTATTTACAGTTTTATGATGAATTTCAGTTTAATCAGGAGGGTACAGCACTTAGACAAAATGCTTACATCACACTTAAGCTAGGAAATCTGGAGAAGCAGATCCATATTAATCAGAGAAAGGCTATTAATGCCGGAGGGGAGACGATACAATATATGCCGACGACAAACAGGGACCCTCAGTATAGAAAGGTAAACTATACTTGCTTGTCTGGCTATGTGGAAGATAATGCGGTATATAGTCCTAAAAACTGGATAAAGTTGCGTCCTTCTTCCGGTGAAGAACGAAATGATACGGATAATATCACAGTAGATGACGGAGCAATATTTATAGAAGTTTTGCCTAATCCGGGCACAGATACGCGAAACGGAATTGTGTATTTGACAACTATTGATAATAATTCATCATCCGGCATGGCGACACAGCGTATTAAAATAGATATAACTCAGTTAGGAAACAGTATTTCCGTAAATTAAAAGTAATATAGATGAAAAGAGCCTTTATACTCCTGTTCTTCATGCTCGGATGCCTGGTCATCGAGAGTAAAGCGCAGAAAATTGCAGTCAAAAGCAATCTATTATATGATGCAACGACGACGGTGAACTTGGGATTGGAATTTGGACTGGCCCGTAAATGGACATTAGATATTCCTGTCAACTATAACCCGTGGAAACCGGATAATGGCCGCCGCTTGCGTCACTGGGGCGTACAACCGGAGGTGCGTTACTGGTTTTGCGAAAGTTTCAACCGTACGTTCGTAGGGTTGCATGGACATTATGCCGACTTTAATGTCGGTGGCTTGCCGGGTATTTTCAGCAAAAATATGCAAAAGAACCGATATCAGGGACATCTGTATGGAGGCGGCATTTCGGTCGGGCATTCCTGGATATTGAAAAAACGTTGGAGTATAGAAGCGTCTGTCGGTCTGGGATATGCACGTATAGAATATGAAAAATATCCTTGTGCGGAGTGTGGCTCTAAACTGAAAGATACCGGACGAAACTATTTCGGCCCGACGAAAGCTGCTTTGTCAATTATTTATCTGATTAAATAAAAGAAGAATGATGAAAAGAAATATACAATTCATTATATGCCTGCTGGCTTTTACCTGTCTGAATGTTCTTCAGGTAAAGGCACAGTCGCGCTCTTTTGAAGGAAGTATTACGGTAAATCCCGTACGGCTGGAACAGGTGGGAGACTCTCTTTATATAGATATGGACATCGTCCTGAATGAAGTGAAAGTCAAATCGACTCGTGGTGTGGACCTTATCCCGCAGCTGGTTTCTTCAGAAAAGAGTTGTAATCTGCCTGAAGTAACAATGAAAGGGAGAGATGAATATCGGGTTTACGAACGTTCGCTTTCTCTGATGAATGCGGCGGAGAAAGCCGGTTATGAAAAACCTTATATTGTTAAGCGAGTGCATAGGCCGACAAGCGAAACGATTCAATATCGTTATATCCTTCCTTATGAATCATGGATGGCTGACGCCCATCTGGATATTCAACGAGATGAATGCGGTTGTGGTGAGACATTATTGATGAAAGTGGAACCGGTTGTAGACAGAGTAACACTGGAATATATACCGGAACCCTACGCTATTGTACCGCATATGGCTTTTATTAAACCGGTAGTCGAAGAAATTAAACGCCGTGATATACAGGTGGAAAGTTTTCTGGATTTTGAGGTGAATAAAGTAGATATTCGTCCTGAATATATGAATAATCCCCAGGAACTGGCTAAGATACGGACGATGATCGATGAGTTGAAGTCGGATCCGAGTGTTGAAGTTAAAAGTCTGGATATTGTAGGATATGCTTCTCCGGAAGGCTCGCTGGCTAACAATAAGCGTTTGTCCGAAGGACGTGCGATGGCATTACGTGACTATCTGGGTTCCCGTTATGACTTCCGCAGGAATCAGTATCAAACCATTTTCGGGGGTGAAAACTGGGACGGTCTGGTGAAAGCACTGGAAGCCGGAGATATGGATTATAAGGAGGAGGTGCTGGCTATCATTGATAACTATCCGCTTGAAACAGAGAGAAAAGCGAAGTTGAAACAGCTTCAGAGCGGTATGCCTTATCAATATTTGCTGAGAAATGTATATCCGCGTCTGCGTGTTGCTGTTTGTAAAGTCAACTTTAACGTAAAGAACTTTGATGTGGAAGAAGCGAAGGAAGTTATTAAAACGCGTCCGCAGAACCTGAGCCTGAATGAAATGTTCATGGTTGCCAATAGTTATCCGGCCGGCTCACAGGAGTTTGTCGATGTATTCGAAGTGGCTGTACGGATGTACCCGGAAAATGAGATAGCCAATATGAATGCGGCAGCGGCAGCTATCTTGCGTAAAGATCTGGTTGCGGCCGAGCGTTATCTGAATAAGGTGGATTCAAAAGAACCTGAATATATTAATTCACGCGGTGTAGTAGCTTTATTGAAAGGAGACTATAAACAAGCTGAAAAATATTTGAAAGCAGCCGCAGGTTCAGGACTGGAAGCAGCCAAAGATAATCTGGATGAATTGGCAAAGAAAAAGGCGAATATTGCTGAGATTGAGAAGACAATTAGATAAATAAATGAGTGAAAATTACTAATTAAAATTGAGTGAAATGAAAAAGAAGAATCTTTTTATGTTTGCGCTTGCATCCTTTATGTTTGCAGCGTGTAGTGAAAATCTGCCGGATGGTGGAGATGACGGCGGCGGTATTATCAATACCGATGGAGAAGCTTGGGTATCATTGAACATTAAGGCTGGAACAACTACTAAGGCTTTGCATAATCCGGATGAAGAAAATGGTACGACAAATGAGTCGAAAGTGGATAAAATCATGGTTGTTTTTTTTGATAACCATTTGTCTGCTAGTGCTAATCCGGGGGTGGTCGATACAAAGGAATGGGGATCTGGAGATCCGGAGATCAGTACTCCGGGACAGCCTAACGGAACTGCAACAAAAGCATTCAAAGTGAAGAAAACTGCGAAAGCTTTTCTGGTTGTATTAAATCCGTCTCCCGATTTTGAAACAATAGCGGGTACGGCTACTGATTTTGCTACTATAAACAAAGCGATTATTGACACTGATGTAACTTCGGTTATTGGCGCAGGTAAGGATTACTTTATGATGACGAATGCTAAAGGACAGTTGGAACCGACAACCGTTGTTAATTCCGGTTCGGTTACTGTAACAGATTTGGATCTGGTTACCTATCCGACTTCGGGTGAAGCGGAGTTAAACCCTCAGAAAGTTACTGTCGACCGTGTAGCTGCGAAAGTTCGTCTGTTTGCGAATGCTAGCTATACCGGGAATAGTATTGATGTCACTACTGTAGGATGGGCTTTGAACGTGACTAATAAGAAATATTTCCCGATGTCTGAAAGAACAGAAACATGGATGGAAGGCGGTGGTACTACCAATGCAGGTGACGGCTCTCCTCGTAATACTTATGAATCTCCGTTTGATATCTGGGAATTCGGTTCTTATAGAAAAGACCCGAACTATGAAGGTCAGAAAACGTCTATGACGGATATAAGCACTACTCCTTACACGGATAACTATACTTATTATACTCATAGTAATGTTCCGACATGGTCGGCAGTAACAGCCGGACCTTCTACCAATCCGAATGCCTCTAAGATACCGGCTTTGTATTGTCTGGAGAATACGCAGGAGGAGGCTGATAATTATCAGGCCTATAGTACGCATGTGTTATTGAAAGCTACAGTAGTTCCTACCGGATTAAAACTTCCAGGCGGTGCTACCTATAACGGACCAGCCAATAGCGATACGGATGTGGACGATTCCGGAAACGTTATTTCCGGAAAAGACTGGATTAAAGTAGGTAAAGGTTATTATTCTTATAAGTTAGTTATTAAATATATTGAAGCAGAATTGACATCAAAATATGAAGATAAAGACCCGGATAATTTCCCGACTTCGTTTACTACAACCTTTAATACTTATATTTCGTACTTAGCAGGGAAATCCGGTTCGGGCGTGACTGCCGTTACTCTTCCTACAAAAGATGAATTTGATGCTTTGCCAGGCGCTAATGATGCTGAGAGAGTAACATCTATTGCTAATAAATTTTATCAACAAAAAGTTATTGATAACGGAGCTGATATTTATGGATCTATTTCTTATTACAAAGGAGGAGATAGCTATTATACCATTATGATTAAGCATGATAACGATACGAATGATACAAACAATAAGCTAGGTGAATTCGGGGTAGTACGTAATTCCGTTTATGATATTACTATTAAATCTATCATGAATCCGGGGTATCCGGTTATTCAGGAGCCTGATCCAGGTAAAAAAGATGAAGAAGAAGAATTCTACATGTCTATTGAGATTGGTATCAATCCTTGGACTTGGTACGAGCAAGGTGTTGATTTATAAATCCGAATAATCGATTTGAAATCTTTTTTATAGAAGAAGTTGTGGGAGTATTTTCCCACAACTTCATTTTTAACAACAAAGTTTCCGGAAACTTATAAAACTTCGGGATTTAATTTTGACGGAGCAAATAGTTCTGTCCACCGGATTGGAAATAACGAGAAAAGAACGGATGGGTCTTTTCCTCCCTATATAGAATAACTAGAAAACGAAAAAATATGAAGCTAAAAAGCCTATTACGTCACATTGTCATGTGGATCCTCTTTATCGGTTCCCTGATAATGTCCTCATGCGACAGCTTTAACGAACACCTGCCTGAATGCCGTTTGTTTGTTAAATTTAAGTATGACTATAATATGGAATTTACAGATGCATTTCATGCGCAGGTAGATAAAGTGGAGCTTTATGTCTTTGATAAAGACGGCAAGTTCCTGTTCAAGCAGGCGGAAGAAGGAGCCGCGTTGGCAACCAGCAGTTACCTGATGGCTGTGAATTTGCCTATCGGAGAATATCAGTTTATGGCATGGGCAGGAGCGCATGATTCGTATGATCTGACTTCTCTGGAAAAAGGTGTTTCTTCCATCACGGAGCTTCAGTTGCGTTTGAAGCGTGAAGAATCTCTTATTATCGATAAGGAGCTGGAACCACTCTGGTATGGTGAGATCAATAAAGTCAATTTTACCGGTACAACCGATCAGACAGAAGTCGTCAACCTGATAAAAGACACCAATAAAGTGCGGTTCGTTTTCCAGGGAAGTAACGAAGATTCCTGGGGAGTGAATGTAAATGCCTATACGTATGAGATCATCGAATCGAACGGTTACCTTGCGCATGATAATTCACTACTGGAGGATGATAATATTAGTTATCGTCCGTATCATATCGAACAGAAGAACCTGGCGGCAGGAATTATAGAATTAAATACCATGCGTTTTCTGGCGGATCGTAATGCCCGCTTCGTCGTGACAGAAAAGGCGACAGGTAATAAAGTATTCAATATCAACCTGACTGACTTCTTGGTGATGACAAAGATAGAAGGTCATAATTTTTCTTCGCAGGAATATCTCGATCGTGAGAGTGAATATAAGATCGTCTTTTTCTTTTCGGATAAAGATCCCTGGCTGGCCTTACGGATCCAGATTAATGACTGGACCTGGTATTTGCAACCGGAAGAAATTTAATAAAAGAGTCTCCTTGCAGTGTGTCGTCATCTTGCCAGTGTTCTAATAATGTAATATGTTTTTGGATTTGTTGCTGGGTATAGTGTTTGAAGGCTGATAAATCACCTGAATTGCGGAGAATGAAAAAAATATCCGGGTAGTTGTCGAAATAGAGTCTTGTGGGCTTATCAAGATGCGATATCAGAACTGAAAAGGTTCGGTTAATTGATTGAAAAACAGGATCTTTGTAATGTGATAGATGAAACGGGACCGAAGTCCCGTAATCATGTTTTGTTCGGAATAACAATACTAACCTGTGTAATCAGGTAAGTTTAATATTAATACTAGTGTGGGTTCCAGGGGGCAGTGATGTTCTCTGGAATTATTTTATCATATATTATGCGAAAAGAATATCATAATATATGAGAATGCAGTATCATAATATATGCGAATACTGTATCACAATATATGATAAAACAACATTCCAACAATGAAAGAATAAAGAAGGTGTTGTAAAACTGACAAATGACACTTTTGCAACACCTCTTCGAATATGAAAATATTCCGTTTCTTACTGAACCTTGTCGTTTAACTCTGCGCCGGGTTTAAATTTGATGGCTTTGCGAGCTGCGATTTCAATGGGTTGTTTTGTCTTTGGGTTAACGCCTTTGCGGGCTGCTTTTTCAGTTACGGAGAATGAACCGAAACCTAGAAGAGCAATTTTTCCTCCTGCTTTCATTTCGTCGGATACTGTTTCAACAAAAGCATCTACTGCTTTCTTGGCATCAGCCTTACTTAAACCGGATTTTTCCGCTACAGCTGTGATAAATTCTGTTTTGTTCATGATGGATTGATAATTAATATATTAAACAAATCTGTGATAGCCTGAAAGTCGGTTCAAATGTAGTTTTAATTTGATATTCTGCAAAGAAAAAATCTGTTTTTTTTATTGATTTACTATGTTTTAGTACTATTTGAAGGAAAAACAATCAAAATATATTTACCTTTGCCCGCAAATTGATATATGTATGATGAATCAAAATGGCTCCGGGTTCTTGAATAGTATACCGCCCGTTACAAAAAACCTTATCATTATCAACCTGCTATTCTGGGTAGCCAGTCTGGTGTTGCCGAAAGTAGGGATTGATTTGGTGCAACTATTGGGATTGCACTTTCCGGGTGTGAAAGATTTCTACCCGTTTCAGTTTGTTACTTATATGTTCATGCACGATACGCACTCTTTTGCACATGTCTTTTTTAATATGTTCGGGGTGTATATGTTTGGACGTGTACTAGAAAATGTGTGGGGACCGAAACGTTTCCTTACCTTCTATCTCGTGACAGGTATCGGTGCCGGTATTGTACAGGAACTGGTATGGGCCTATTCGGTGCAATCTTTTGCCAGTGCGAATGGTCTGACGTTGTTTGAACTGGTTCGTATGGATCCCTCGTTGAATATGATGATCACGATAGGGGCTTCCGGTTCTGTGTTCGGTATCCTGTTGGCGTTTGCCATGCTGTTCCCGAATGTGCCGTTGTTCCTGATGTTTATTCCGATACCTATTAAAGCTAAATATTTTGTTGTGTTTTACGGTCTGGCTGAACTATTTATGGGTGTTTCCAGTTTTGGTGGAGACACGGTCGCACACTTCGCTCATTTAGGCGGTATGTTGTTCGGCTTCTTTATGGTTCGCTACTGGAAAAAGAAAGATGCAGACAATGGAAAGTATTTTTACTAATCTGAAGAATACGTTCCGGGCAGGAAATATACTGGCAAAGCTTATATATATTAATGTAGGGCTTTTCATCCTGATCCGGTTGATGGGGGTGATATTTCTCCTTTTTAATATCCCCGGAATATCCTTTTTGCAATATTTGCAGATGCCTTCTTCGCCGGAGTTGCTGATGTACCGGCCGTGGACGGTCATTACTTATATGTTCACCCATTTCGACTTCCTGCATATCCTTTTTAATATGCTTTGGTTGTACTGGTTTGGCGGGCTGTTTCTGACATTTTTCAGCGAACGGCAGTTGGGGGGATTGTATCTGCTGGGAGGTATTGCCGGTGCAATACTGTTTATGCTTGCTTATAATATCTTTCCGTATTTTCAGACGGTGGCTTCTTCAAGCTATCTGATGGGGGCTTCGGCTTCGGTGATGGCAATAGTTTTTGCCGTATCGTTCTACCGGAAAGATCTGGAGATAAATCTGTTCCTGATAGGACGGATCAAGTTGATCTATCTGGCACTCTTCACTTTTGTGATCGACCTGCTGGCTATTACTTCCGAGAATGCCGGTGGGCATATTGCCCATATTGGCGGTGCATTATTCGGTATCTGGTTTGCCATGCGGATTAAGGAAGGGAAAGACCTGACGGCACCGATGAATCGCCTGTTGGATTGGGTGGTGAATCTCGGAAAGAGAAAACCTAAAATGAAGGTGACGCACAAACGTGCAGAAACCGATTATGAATATAATGCCCGTAAACACCGGGAATCGGCAGACCTTGATGCTATTCTGGATAAATTGAAACGTTCCGGATATGAGAGTCTTTCAGCCGATGAAAAAAGGCAATTATTTGACGCAAGTAAAAAATGAGTGAAGGATTGAAAACACTGAAGCTTTTATTCAAATCATTGTTCGTTCTTGCCAATGTTTTGATTGTCGTGCTGTTTGTTATTTCAGCTTATTCAGATCGTGTTTCTCCTGATACTATCCTAAGTTTTTCTTATCTGGGATTGGTTTTCCCTATTTTATGTGTCCTGAACCTTTGTTTTATCCTCTATTGGCTGTTTTTGTGGGAATGGCGTTTCCTGCTGATCGGATTATGTTCTATCCTGATCTGCTGGGGACCGGTGAAAAAGTATTTCCCTTATCATAGCCGGACGAAAGATATTCCAAAAGAAAATGTATTGAAGGTGCTGACTTATAATGTAATGGCTTTTGCTTACCTGAACCATACGACGGAATCTCCTAATAAGATTCTCGAATATATTGCCGGTTCGGGGGCCGATATTGTCTGTTTGCAGGAGTACGCCGTGAGTAAATCCGACAAGTACCTGACATCTTCGAAGGTATATAAGGCACTTGATATGTATCCGTATCGTTCTGTTATTCCTATAAATAAGACTAGTTATGCAGATTATGGGATAGCAGTCTTTTCTAAATATCCGATCTCGAACAGCCGGAAGATAAAATATAAAAGCGATAGCAATGCTTCTTCTATTCATGAGTTGAATGTGAATGGAAAGAAACTGACTTTGATCAATAATCATTTGGAATCTTTTAAACTGACGATGGAGGACCGGAGCCGCTATACTGCTTTTATAAAAAATATCGGCACGGATACTTTCGATGGGATTAAAGGTGCGCTTGAACAAAAACTGGGCCCGGCTTTTAAGATACGTGCCCGGCAGGCAGATGCCGTCGCAGAAGAAATCTCAAAGGCAAAAGGTGATTACATCCTGGTTTGCGGTGACTTTAATGATACGCCGATTTCATATGCACATCGTACGGTACAGGGACCTTTAGTCGATTCGTTTGCCGAATCCGGACAGGGGATGGGAATAACCTATAATCAGAATATGTTCTGGTTCCGCATCGATAATATATTGCATTCAAAGAATATGAAATCCATGAACTGCACTATTGATAAGGTACGGTATTCTGACCACTATCCGTTATGGTGCTATCTGAGCCTGGAAGAATAAAATAAGGGAACCCCTTGCCGGAATCCCCTTACATTAATATATATAGTCTGTTTATTTTTTACTCGTCATTATCTGCTGCACTAAACACATCGGCAAATAAATTTTCTGCAAAAAAGAAGGTCGCATTACAGAAAAGTAATGGGTCTTTGATCAATGCGATCGTATTGCTTTTCCCATTGTTGGCAATAACGTTTTCGGCCGGATAGGTCTTATATTTCTTTTCGTTGTTCGGATCGTATTGATATGAAATATCCGTCAGCTCTACATTATATTTCTCGTCGTGGCAATAGATTCTCATCTTGTACTTGACGATTGTTTTATCCGTATCGTTCAGAAGTAGTTCGACCTTGGAGTTGATAAATATCGTTCCTTTCGATTTGTTGGAATTGACACTCGACAGGAAAACATCTTTCCCATAATTCTTCTTGGCCCATTTGTCGATCGCTTTAAACAATTCGCCTTTCTTTACGCCTTCAACGTCTACTTCGTCGCTGTAGCAAACCTTCCCCTCTTTCATCGGGGCACACGACTCTACACTGCCTTTATGTCCCTGTGCCATAGCAAGCACGGGACATATCAGCAATAGCAGTAATATTGTTTTCTTTATCATCTTTGTATTTATCTGATCCATACGTTAAGTATCTCTCCAATAACGATTTTCTGTTGTCCTTCGCTTGACTCGCCCTGCTTAACGCACTGAATCATGAACCAGGTTTCCGTATCATCTTTTTTGGTGAAAGTGATCGTGTAGATGTCGTTATCTTTGACTGCTTTGTAGACTTCACTTTCCGGGCTGATAGAAATAGAAGCGATATTCTTTCCGAACATCTTGCCCATTTCTTTCCAGGTGGCATATCTCTCGATCAGATTCTCTTTATCTGCCGGTGTTACCTGCATTCTGCTATCCGGCAGCATATTCAATAGGGTAGACGGGATTTTATCCGGTTCGAAAGCGGATAAACCCTGGCATACCTCTGTATTGTTGCCGACGGGAGCCTGTGCGATTTGCTGGGCAGGAGCTGCCGGTCTGACTGTTTGTTGCTGCTGTTGTACCGGAGTTGTAGGGGTAAGGGCATAAGCAGGTGTTACCGTACCGGCCGGCTGGATACCGAATGCGGCATCGGCACTCTGGAACATATTTTCCGCAAAATCAACTGTTTTACGACGGAACTTGCCGTTACCGCGATTCAGTTTATCTTTCTTTTTGTTCAGTGCATATTTGTCTGTGATCCATTCTTCTGCTGTGTACTTTTCAGGTTCACGCTGATAGGATACATTGTATTCGTAGCGGATGCCGGCCAGTTTAATTTTAGCTGCATTGTCTTCGCATTCGATGGTTACGCGGTAATCCATCAGTGTGCGGTCCAATGATAAAGCTGTGCTTTGGAATACCAGGTATTCTTCACCTACTGCTGCAATATCGCCTTTGTCCTTGTCAGAATAGACCAGTCGGCGTCCTTCTTCGCTGAAGAACTTTTCGGCCCATTGGTACATGATATCGTAAATCTGCCCTTTCGAAAGCGACGGCATATTTATCTCTTTGGTAAATACGACTTTGCCTCCTTCTTCAGGGATAGCACCGGCTAAATACTTTTGATCTTCCTGTGCCATAAGCAGGGAAGGAATAAATAAAAGGAATAATAATAGCTGTTTCATGGTCAATCTGTGTTTTTTTACTGGCAAAGATATATATTTGTACTTGAAATTAACTAAGAGAGTGACAAATAATTAATCTAATTACTATTTGACAAAGAAAAAAAGCCTATATTTGCACCCTGTGAAAAAACGAAAATAAATAATGTAATAACATAAACTCAAGATTCAAATGCAAAACAAAGGATTTGTAAGGGTCTTCGCGGTGTTACTTACGCTTGTATGTTTGTTCTATCTATCGTTCTCATTTGTAACAAGATATTACAACAATAAAGCCGCTGAGTATGCGGGAGGGGATCCGTCGAAAGAGAGTCTTTATTTGGACTCATTATCTACTCAGAAGGTGTGGCTGGGCTATACGCTTAAGCAATGCCGTGAAATGGAAATTAGTTTAGGACTTGACCTGAAAGGCGGTATGAACGTCGTTCTGGAATTGAATGTGGCAGATGTAATCCGTTCGCTTTCAAATAATAACCAGGATGAGAACTTCAACAAGGCTTTGGATTTAGCTTATGCTCGCCAGGCAACCAGTCAGAAAGACTTTATTGACTTGTTTGCAGAAGAGTACAAGAACCTGGATAATGGCGCACGTTTGTCTGCTATTTTCAGTACATTTGAGTTGAAAGATAAAATTACTCCGCAGAGCACAGATGCTCAGGTCGTTTCAGTATTAAAAGACGAACTGAAGAGTGCTATCGATAATTCATTCAACGTATTGCGTACCCGTATCGACCGTTTCGGTGTGGTATCTCCTAACATCCAGCGTTTGGAAACAGCAGGACGTATCCTGGTGGAACTTCCGGGTGTAAAAGAACCTGAACGTGTTCGTAAATTGTTACAGGGCAGTGCAAACCTGGAATTTTGGGAAACTTATCAGTTGCCGGAAGTTTACCAGCAGTTGGTTGCTGCCGACAATGTACTGGCTACTGTTTTGAAAGAACATAACGACGAAGTAGCCGTAACTGAAACAGAAACTGTTTCTGCCGAAGGTACTGAAACAACTGCTACGGAAACTGTTACAGATAATGCTGCCGCTACTAGCGAAGCTGATTCTCTGTTACAGCAGATCGCTCAGGATAAACCGGAAGCTCAGGCTAACCAGTCGATGGAAGAATTTGCAAAACAGCATCCGTTGTTTGCCTTGTTACAGATCAATCAGTATAACGGCCAGTTAGGTCGTGGTGCTGCCGTTGGTGTGGCTAACGTAAGAGACATTCCTAAGATCAACGAATACCTGGCAATGAAACAGGTGAAAGACGTGTTACCTCGTAACCTGTCTTTGAAATGGGGTGTTAAGGCTATCGACGAAAAAGAACAATTTTTCGAATTATATGCTATCAAGGTTACTAACCGTGACGGAACGCCTGCTTTAGGTGGTGACGTAGTAACTGATGCTAATGCAGACTTCGTACAGCAGGCTGGCCGTTCAGAACAGCAGGTTAGTATGGCCATGAACGCAGAAGGTGCTAAGGCATGGGCTCGTTTGACAAAAGAGAATATCGGTAAAGCTATCGCTATCGTTCTGGATGATATGGTTTATTCCGCTCCAAACGTAAATGACGAAATTACCGGAGGACGTTCTCAGATTACAGGTCACTTCACTCCGGAAGAAGCGAAGGACTTAGCTAACGTCTTGAAATCAGGTAAGATGGCTGCTTCAGTACATATCGTACAGGAAGATGTTGTCGGTCCGTCACTGGGTCAGGAAGCTATCAGCTCAGGTGTTATCTCCTTTGCTTTGGCATTGATCCTGTTGATGATCTATATGTGTGCATTCTACGGAATTATCCCGGGTCTGATCGCAGACGGTGCATTGGTATTGAACATCTTCTTCACGATGGGTATCCTTGCTTCTTTCCAGGCTGTACTTACTTTGCCGGGTATCGCCGGTATGGTGTTGACACTGGGTATGGCAGTCGATGCTAACGTGTTGATCTATGAACGTACAAAAGAAGAGCTTCGAGCCGGTAAGTCGTTGAGCAAAGCTATTGCCGATGGTTACAGTAACGCGTTCTCTGCTATCTTCGACTCCAACTTGACATCTATCATTACAGGTGTTGTATTGTTCTACTTCGGTACAGGTCCTATCCGTGGTTTCGCTACTACAATGATTATCGGTCTGTTTGCTTCTTTCCTTACTGCGGTCTTCCTGACTCGTATGGTTTATGAAGCATTATTGGCTAAGGATAAACTGAAGAATGTAACATTTGTAACATCTATCACGAAAGACCTGTTGACTAATCCGAAGATCAACTTCCTGGGTGCCCGTAAGACTGGTTATCTGATTCCTGCCGGTATCGTTCTTTTGGGAGCGATCTCCATGATGACGATCGGTTTGAATAACGGTATCGACTTCACCGGTGGACGTAACTATATCGTTCGTTTTGCGCAGGATGTAAAAACGGATGAAGTTCGTAATATGCTGGACGAAAAACTGGATGGTGCTGTAAGTGTTATCACGATCGGTACACCGGATCAGGTTCGTGTTTCTACCAACTATAAGATCGACGATGCCGATCCTGCTGTAGACCAGGAAATCGAATCATTATTGTTCGAAGGCGTTAAACCGCTGCTTCCGGAAGGAACAACATTGGATCAGTTTACAACAACTTACATCCAGAGTTCTCAGAAAGTGGGACCGAGTATGGCCGACGACATCAAGAACAGCGCTATCATGGCAGTTATCTTCGCGATGTTCTGTATGGCAGCTTATATCCTGCTTCGTTTCCGTGACTGGTCGTTCTCAGTAGGTGCATTTGCCTCAGTAGCAGTGACAACATTGTGTATCATCTCTTTCTATACTTTATTATGGAAAGTGTTACCGTTCTCTATGGAAGTCGACCAGACATTTATCGCGGCTATCCTGACGATTATCGGTTACTCTATCAATGATACCGTGGTTGTATTCGACCGTATCCGTGAAACAATCGGTCTGTATCCGAAACGCGATCGTTACCAGGTGATCAATGACGCTTTGAACTCAACGTTGTCTCGTACATTCAATACATCATTGACAACATTGGTTGTAGTACTTTGTATCTTTATCCTGGGTGGTAGCACAATCCGTAGCTTTACGTTCGCTATCCTGCTGGGTATCATCGTAGGTACATATTCTACACTGTTCGTTGCAACTCCGATTGCATACGAAATACAGAAAAGAAAGATCAACAAAAAAGCTGCCGAAGCTGCTAAGTAACAGACAGTTTTTATGAAATAATGAAAAGGCCATCTCATTGCGGGATGGCCTTTTTTCTTGTTTACAATATGCTTCTAAACATATAGCCGAAATTGTCCGGTTGCACGGAAATATCTACCTTGTAGGCCACTTGCAATTGTTTTATTCTGACAAATTGTAAGTTTATTTTAAAACGTCATCAGTTATGGATATACATCTAGGTAGCCAATTGCCGGCATATCCTTCTTTTGTTGCCGGTATCCGCCGCGCCCCCGATCGCGGTTATTCCCTTACGTCTGCACAAACTGAAACAGCATTGAAAAATGCCTTAAGGTACATTCCGAAAGAACTTCATGAGACATTAGCACCTGAATTTATGGAAGAGCTTCGTACCCGTGGAAGAATATACGGGTATCGTTATCGTCCGGAGGGTGATCTGAAAGCACGTCCCATTGATGATTATCGAGGAAACTGCCTGGAAGGAAAAGCTTTCCAGGTAATGATTGACAATAACCTCTGTTTCGACATTGCCCTTTATCCTTATGAGTTGGCGACGTATGGAGAGACAGGTCAGGTCTGTCAGAACTGGATGCAATACCGGTTGATCAAACAATATCTGGAGATCATGACACAGGAGCAGACCCTGGTGATTGAATCGGGCCATCCGCTCGGTCTGTTTCGTTCCAGGCCGGATGCTCCCCGGGTAATTATCACCAATTCGATGATGGTCGGTATGTTCGATAATCAGAAGGACTGGCATGTGGCAGCCCAGATGGGGGTTGCCAACTATGGTCAGATGACAGCCGGAGGGTGGATGTATATCGGACCGCAGGGTATTGTGCATGGAACCTTCAATACGCTCCTGAATGCCGGTCGCCTTAAACTCGGCATACCGCAGGACAAGGACTTGCGAGGACATCTTTTCGTCTCGTCCGGATTAGGAGGAATGAGCGGGGCACAACCGAAAGCGGCTGTTATTGCCGGTGCTGCCTGCATTGTGGCGGAAGTGGATCGATCGCGAATAGAAACACGCCATTCGCAGGGATGGGTCCAGTTGGTTACAGATAACGAGGCCGAGGCTTTTCGCCTGGCTACGGATGCTTGCCGTGCCAAAGAGCCTCTTTCGGTTGCTTATCATGGGAATATTGTAGACCTGTTGGAATATGCCGCATCGGAATCTATTCCTATCGACTTGCTGAGCGACCAGACTTCGTGTCATGCTGTTTATGAGGGTGGATACTGTCCCGCAGGAATCTCTTTCGAAGAACGTACGCGTTTGCTTTCGGAAGACCAGGAAACGTTTTGTGCCCTGGTGGACCGTTCTTTGCGCAGGCATTATGAAGTGATAAAACGGTTGGTCGAGGGCGGAGCCTATTTCTTCGATTACGGCAATTCATTTCTGAAAGCGATTTATGATGCCGGTGTAAAAGATATATCCAGGAATGGTATCGATGAGAAAGATGGTTTTATCTGGCCGTCTTATGTGGAAGATATAATGGGACCGGAATTATTTGATTACGGCTACGGTCCTTTCCGCTGGGTTTGTCTGAGCGGGAAAAAAGAAGACCTGGTCAAAACCGACCATGCCGCCATGGATTGTATCGATCCGGACCGGCGGGGACAGGACCGTGATAACTACAACTGGATACGCGATGCCGAAAAGAACAATCTGGTAGTAGGTACACAGGCCCGTATCCTTTATCAGGATGCCGAAGGCAGACTGAAGATTGCACTTCGTTTCAATCAGATGGTCCGTGACGGAGAGATCGGGCCGGTGATGCTGGGACGCGACCACCATGATGTCAGCGGGACAGACTCGCCTTTCCGGGAGACGTCCAATATCTACGACGGTAGTAACGTCATGGCCGATATGGCTGTACAGTGTTTTGCCGGAAATGCAGCCCGCGGAATGAGTCTGGTAGCCCTTCATAACGGTGGTGGTGTCGGTATCGGTAAAGCGGTAAACGGAGGATTCGCTATGGTTCTCGACGGAAGTAACCGTGTCGATGAAATATTACGTTCTGCCATGTTATGGGATGTAATGGGCGGTGTGGCGCGCCGTGCCTGGGCACGTAACCGGCATGCTCTGGAAACAAGTGAAACATTTAATAAGAATAATGAGAATCAGTATCATATCACTCTTCCTTATATTCCGGAGGAAGAATTGATACGAAAAACAATAAAGACCTCTTTAAATACCTGAATTTATGAGTAGTTGGAATAGAATTATGGAGTGTGTCCCCAATTTTAGTGAAGGTAGGGACTTAGGGAAGATAGAAAAGATTATTGAGCCGTTCAGAGCCAGGCAAGGAGTAAAACTGTTGGATTATAGCAATGATGAAGATCATAATCGCCTGGTCGTTACTGTAGTCGGTGAACCGGAGGCGTTGAAAGCCGCCCTGTTGGAGGCTGTAGGACAGGCGGTCGCTTTGATAGACCTGAACCGGCATAGCGGACAACATCCGCGGATGGGAGCTGTCGATGTGATCCCGTTCATCCCGATCAAAGGATGTACAATGGATGAAGCGATTGCTTTATCCAAAGAAGTTGGTGAACAGATTGCAACCTTATACCAGGTCCCTGTGTTTTTATATGAGAAGTCGGCAACCGCCCCTCACCGGGAGAATCTGGCAGCAGTCAGGAAAGGTGAGTTCGAAGGGATGGCTGAGAAGATTAAACTAGCAGAATGGCAGCCGGATTTCGGACCGGCGGAGCGCCACCCGACAGCCGGTACGGTTGCCGTTGGTGCCCGCATGCCGCTTGTTGCTTATAATGTCAATCTGGGTACGGCCGATCTGAATATTGCCAGCGACATTGCCCGTAAGATCCGTTTTATCGGCGGCGGTCTTCGTTATTGTAAAGCAATGGGAGTCGAACTGAAAGAACGGGGTATCGTGCAGGTCTCGATTAATATGACCGACTATACTCGTACGGCCTTGTACCGCGCTTTTGAACTGGTGAAGATAGAGGCTCGCCGTTATGGTGTTGCGGTTGTAGGTAGTGAGATTATCGGATTGGTTCCGATGGAAGCATTGATTGATACAGCTTCTTTCTATTTAGGGTTGGAAAACTTTTCCATGAACCAGGTGTTAGAAGCTAGAATAATGGAATAAAACATGAAAGGAGATAAATTACTGATAAGGAACGCATCGCAAGTTGTAACCTGTTCCGGTTTTGAAGCAAAAAGAGGGACGGCAATGTCTGATCTCCATATTATAGAAGATGGAGCAGTGGTTGTTTCCGAAGGTGTTATAACGCATGTCGGTCCGACAAAAGAAATAGTACGTCAGGTAGATCCGGACGAATACCTGGAAATCGATGCCAGTGGAAGGGCATTGCTTCCCGGGTTTGTGGATAGTCATACCCATTTTATTTTCGGTGGTTATCGTGAAGAAGAGTTTTCCTGGCGGTTGAAAGGCGACAGCTATATGTCGATCATGGAGCGTGGCGGCGGTATAGTCAATACGGTCAATGCCACCCGTGAACGTGATTTCGAGCAACTGTGGAGTATCGGTTATGAACGGCTCGACGAAATGTTGGACATGGGCGTAACGACGGTGGAAGGGAAGAGTGGATATGGTCTTGATTTCGAAACCGAACTGATGCAGTTGCGTGTAATGGCAGACCTCAACGAGGAACATCCGGTCGATGTCGTGTCTACTTATTTGGGAGCTCATGCCGTTCCCCCTGAATATACTCATCAGACGGATGATTACATTACTTATATGATCGAACAGGTCCTGCCGGAACTTCGTCTGGAGAGAACGGTTACTTTCTGTGATGTTTTTTGTGAACAGGGAGTATTCTCGGTAAAACAGAGTGAACGTTTGTTACGTGCCGCCAGAAGTCAGCGGTTTAAGTTGAAGATGCATGCCGATGAGATCGTATCTATTGGAGGTACGGAACTGGCGGCCCGTCTGAAGGTTGTCAGTGCCGATCATTTGCTGCACGCTTCGGATGAAGGCATCCAACGGTTGGCACGCAGCGGGGTGATTGCCACCTTGCTTCCGCTCACGGCCTTTTCGTTGAACGAACCTTATGCCCGTGGTCGTGAGATGATTGACGCCGGTTGTGCAGTTGCGCTGGCTACCGATTATAATCCCGGCAGTTGTTTTTCCTGTTCTATCCCGATGCTTTTCGCTTTGGCGTGTATCCAGATGAAACTGACTCCGGAAGAAGCGGTTACCGCTTTGACGATTAACGGAGCTGCGGCTTTGGGGCGTGCTAATAAGATCGGCAGCATAGATGTAGGAAAGAAGGCCGACCTGATCCTGCTGAAATATCCGTCCTATAAATTCCTTCCTTATAATGTGGGAATGAATATCGTGGATACGGTGATTAAGGACGGAATCATTTATATGATTTGAGAAACAGTTTATTCATTGTTTAATACCTTAAATATAAATACCATGCTTGTAGACTTGACAATTAAAGAATTTCTGGCGGAAACAGCCAGTAACGCACCGGCTCCGGGCGGCGGAAGTATTTCAGCCTTAAACGGTGCTATCGCTACTGCATTGACAGAGATGGTCGCCAACCTGACCATCGGGAAAAAGAAGTATGCCGATGTGGAAGGGCAGATGAAAACGATCGCTACGGAAGCGGCCCTGATCCGTGAGCGCCTGATCCGCGACATCGACCGTGACAGTGAAGCCTACGATCGTGTGTTTGCCGCCTTTAAACTTCCTAAAGAAACGGAAGAGCAGATCGCCGAACGTGCCCGGGCCATTGAAGATGCCACGAAAGAGGCGGCTATTGTTCCTATGCAGGTTGCCGAAGAGATCGCGTCTGTGATGGAAACCGTCATTTATGTGGCACATAAAGGAAACCGGAATGCCGTTACCGATGCTTGTGTTGCCATGATGACTGCCCGTACCTGTGTCTTGGGAGCTCTGCTGAACGTACGTATCAACCTGGCTTCCATCAAAGACGAAGCTTTTGTGAAGCAGATGAAAGTGAAAGCCGACCATCTGGAATCGGAAGCGATCCGTATTGAAACGAAGTTACTGGATTGGGTTAAAACAATAGTATAACATGAGCAATGTCTATTATGTAGGTTCTGAACCGCTGACATTCGACAGCATTGAGTTGATCCTGACTCAGAACATGAAGCTCGAGTTAAGCCAGGAAGTGCGCGAACGCATCCAGCGTTGCCGCGACTACCTGGACCGGAAAATCGAACAACAGGATGGTCCGCTTTATGGCATTACAACCGGCTTCGGCTCGTTATGCAATAAAAATATCTCGCCCGACGAACTGAGTACCTTACAGGAAAACCTGGTGAAAAGTCATGCCTGTAGTGTCGGTGACGAGGTGAGTCCCGTCATTGTCCGGTTGATGATGCTGCTGAAAGCACACGCTTTGTCTTTGGGCCATAGCGGTGTACAGGTTATTACCGTACAACGTATCCTCGATTTCTTCAATAATGATGTCCTGCCGATCGTTTATGACCGGGGGTCCCTGGGAGCTTCCGGCGATCTGGCTCCGTTGGCGAATCTCTTCCTGCCGCTGATCGGAGTGGGAGATGTCTATTATAAAGGAAAGAAGCGCGAAGCGATCAGCGTATTGGATGAGTTTGCCTGGAAGCCCGTACGCCTGAAAAGTAAAGAGGGACTGGCTTTACTGAACGGAACACAGTTTATGAGTGCAAATGGCGTTTTTGCCCTGATGCGTGCTTTTCGTCTTTCCCAAAAGGCGGATACGATAGCGGCCTTGTCTTTGGAAGCCTTCGACGGTCGTATCGATCCTTTTATGGATTGTATCCAGCAGATGCGTCCTCATCCGGGACAGATTGAAACGGGAGCAGCTTTCCGCCGGTTGTTGGAGGGAAGCGAACTGATCAACAGGAAAAAGGAACATGTGCAGGACCCTTATTCTTTCCGTTGCATCCCGCAGGTTCACGGAGCGACAAAAGATGCGATCAATTACGTTTCCGGCGTATTGCTCACGGAAATTAATTCGGTGACGGATAATCCGACCATCTTCCCGGAAGAAGACAAGATTATTTCGGGTGGTAATTTCCATGGTCAGCCATTGGCCATTTCTTTCGACTTTCTGGCCATCGCTTTGGCTGAATTAGGAAATATATCCGAACGCCGTGTCGCCCAATTGATCATGGGACTTCGCGGTTTACCGGAATTTCTTGTAGCCAATCCCGGACTAAACTCTGGTTTTATGATCCCGCAATATGCTGCTGCAAGCATGGTCAGCCAGAATAAGATGTATTGTTATGCCGCCAGCAGCGATTCGATCGTATCCAGCAATGGTCAGGAAGATCATGTCAGCATGGGAGCCAATGCTGCAACCAAACTATTCAAGGTAATGGATAATCTCGATCATATCCTGGCGATTGAATTAATGAATGCGGCACAAGGAATGGAGTTCCGCCGTCCGGCCAGGACTTCACCTGTCCTTGAAAAATTCCTGAGAGACTTCCGGAAGGAGGTCCCTTTCATAGAGGATGATATTGTAATGTACACGGAGATCCATCGTACGGTGGCTTTCCTGCGGAGGTATCCGTTGTAGTTACGCTGATCGTAGATAGTTCAGCTATATGTTTTGAGAGACCTTTGTTTCTGAATTATCCGTGTGGATATGGCCTGATTGTAGAGCCGAAGCTTTTGAATATAAAGCTTCGGCTCTAATTTTTTATGAGAATTTAACTGACTAAAAAAAACGATCGTTTTTTTTAGTCACCGCGAAGGTACTCACATTTTTTTATTTATAGATGTTTATAAAAAGAAAAAACGACTGATTCATTGCATTTTATACTTAGAAATACACTCATAAATCAGGTGTCTTCTTTTACTCAAAAACAGCTAAAATCGTGACTAGAAAAAACGATCGTTTTTTCTAGTCATTCAATATTTTCATATAAAGAAAATCCACTGTTACAGAGGTTTGTATTTATATTTTTGGCTTTGATTGTGTAATAGAATTCTAAGTAGACGCTTTCTGATGGATATAAGCATACGGCAATTAAGAAATAGTAATGAGCAAATGTTTAAAAGTATTGTAGAATCTTATTGGCCCCGTTTACATAAGTTCGCCCAGATTTATGTATTGGATAGAGAGGTGGCCAAAGAGATTGTGCAGGATACTTTCCTTGTTTTGTGGAAACAACGGGAAAAATTGGACAAAGAGACCTGTCTGATAACTTATTTAATGGTGATATGCCGGAATAAATGTTTTAATTATTTGAAAGGTTTACAATTGGAGCAGGTCGAGATTAATGATTTAAATGAGTTTGCTATTTATCAAAGAAGTAATGTTTACGTTTTGGAAAATGATTCGTTGGAAATACTGATGACAAAAGAGTTGGCATCGGCTATAGAAGCTTCATTATCGAAATTATCTGCACGTACAAGAGATATTTTTATGATGAGCCGTTATGACGGTTTCAAAAACAAAGAGATAGCCGAAAGTCAGTGTATAACGGTTAAAGCTGTCGAGTTTCATATCAACAAGGCCCTAAGTCATTTGAGAGATGATCTGTCCAAAGAATATCTCATTCCTATTATTTTTTTGATTTTGTATATAGGATTGAAAAAATAATTGTATTGTTTGTGTAGCTGATTATCAAAGTTTTATGGTGTTGCTATGAAAAAACTTACCAAAAAGTGAAAAAAATCTCCATTTTCTACTAGGGTAAAATTAAAAAAAGTTGTTCCTCCTCTGTCTGGTATCAAAAGATAGATTATGAACAACGATTTAGTTATACGATTTATAGAAAGACAGTGCACAATAGAAGAAGCGCGTGAAGTTCTGCGCTGGATTGAGGCAACTGAAGAGAACAAGGCTGTTTTCTGTCAAATGCAGGCTGTACATGCTTCTATTGGAATTGATCATTCAGACCGTACAGAAAAAGTAAGCCCGGAAGATGTCCGGAAGATAATGAAAGAAATAAGCCGCAAACGGTATCGGCTATTACCTTATGCCGCTGCGGTTGTTTGTGCTGTTGTGGCTGTCCTGTTATTTATTATCTCCCCTTTGAATGAAAGAAATCTTAGTGAATATGAAAAAGTCCTGGCCGGAATTGAAGATAAAAAAGAGATTACTCTGACTGTCAACAATGATAAGGAGATAGAATTGTCTGATACTTCGATTGTTGTTACGTATGATAAAAAAGGACAAATCCTGATTAATGATACAGTGGCTGTTCCCGGGGAGAAGGAGAATCTTGATCATTTGAATACGATCCGTGTTCCTTACGGGAAGCGTTCCACTTTGATTCTGGCTGATGGTTCCAAAGTGTATCTCAATTCTGGTTCGTCATTAGTCTATCCGGCTGTGTTTGCCAAAGATAAACGTGAAGTTTACCTGGATGGTGAGGCCTATTTTGAAGTATCGAAAGAAGCACGGCGGAAATTTGTTGTGCAAACGGCTTATAAAGCAGTGGAAGTATTGGGGACGAAGTTTAATGTATCGGTCGATAAAAGGCAAAGCCTGTTTGAAGCGGTATTGGTGACTGGTAAAATCGGTTTGGAAAGTAATACCGGCAAAATAGAACTTATCCCGAACCAATATTATGGTTATGATCCGGATTCCGGACAGGATGAACTGAAAACAGTAGATGCCAGGGATTACATCTCCTGGATTGAGGGGAGGCTCAGATTTAATCGTGAGCCTTTGGATAAAGTAATCCATCGGTTAGAGAAATCTTATAATATAAAAATAGAAATTCTTGATTCTAAATACCTCAAATATCAAATATCGGGTAATCTGGATTTGAAAAGTACGCCGGAAGAGACAATGAATGTTCTGATGAGGATTCTTATTCCGGGTTATAATTCTCAAAAACAAAAGTTATACCAAATAAAAGAGAAATGATTATGAAAGCCTATGTAATTAAAAAATTATTGTTTAACAAAAAGAATCTATCATTATGAGAAAGAAGACAAGCACTAGTAAAGCTGGTCTATGCGGACGAGCATCCTGGAGAAGGTTCCTGGTTGTAGGTTTGTGTAGTTGTGTTTCATTGACAATGTATGCCAATGTATTAAAGTCACAGGTGAGTTTATCCTTCAATAATACTACATTGAAGGATGCTCTGGAACAACTTCAGGAACAAGCGGGAGTGAGTATTATTTATTCGAACAATGTGTTGAATGATGAGGCGGTTGTAAATCTTAATTCCAAAAAAATTTCATTGGAAGATGCTTTACATATTTTGCTTCTTAATCAGAATTGCTCGTATAAAGTGGAAAATGGGCAGGTTATATTGTACCCTGTGGAGAAAGTACAACCGGCAGTCACTGTAGTCGCTCAAGAAGGTTTTAAGGTAAAAGGTAGTGTTTCTGATGTTACAGGTCCTTTGGCTGGTGTAAATATTATGGTAAAAGGAACTATGACAGGTGTTATATCTGACATGGATGGTAATTTTGAAATTACTGCCCCTTATTCAGGAGCTAGTTTGATTTTTTCTTATATCGGTTATCAACCTCAGGAGGTACAGATAAATGGACGAAATACTCTAAAAATTACACTGGTGGAAGATACTAAAGCTTTGGAAGAAGTTGTTGTCATAGGTTATACTACTCAGAAAAAAGCAACAATTACTGGGTCTATATCGACCATAACTACCAAAGATTTAAAGCAAAGCCCGACCGCAAACCTGAATAATGCCCTGGCGGGTAGAATGCCTGGTTTGATGGCTAATCAGTTTGGTGGTGGTGAACCAGGTGTGGATGGAGCAGAGATACGTATCCGTGGTATGGGTACATATGGAGACAAATCTCCGATTGTCATTGTAGATGGTGTTGAACGCGACATGAGTTATCTGGCTCCTGAAGAAATCGAGACTTTTACAATTTTGAAGGATGCTTCTGCAACTGCTCCTTATGGTGTTCGTGGTGCTAACGGTGTTATCATTGTTACGACTAAACGTGGTAAAGCTTCTGAAAAGCCTAGTGTGAATTTTAAGGCATCGGTAGGGACAAATGCTCCGGTTAAATTTCCTACTTATTTAGGATCTGCGGATTATGCAACCTTATATAATGAAGCTATGATAAATAGTAATCCCGGAACAGATCCTTCAAAACTTGAGTTGTTTACGCAGGATGCTATTAACAATTACAGAATGGCTAAAGGAGATAATTCCGACGGTTTAGGCTATAACTGGGACTATTTTGATTATGCGTTTAAACCGGGAATTCAACAGGATTATAGTTTGTCTATCCGAGGAGGTTCTGAGCGTGCGCGTTATTATGTGATGGCTAATTATTATTCTCAGGATGGAAACTATGAGCATACAGATTTGACGGAACACGATACTCAGGCTAGGTTTAAGCGTTATAACTTCCGTGCAAATGTCGATGTCGATATTACAAAAGATTTTTATGTGCGGGTAGATTTAGGCGCTCGTATTACGGATCGTCATGCTCCGGGAACAACAGCATCTACAGTTGTTAGTTTATGTAATACGTTGCCTCCTTATTTGCCGATAACAGTACCTGAAAATGATAATCCTGATAATGAAGATTATGTATTGAATAATCCATACGGCATGTTGTATGGGGATTATAGGCATCGTAAAAATATTTTAGGAGAGTTATCAAGAACCGGATATCTGATTGAGAAGAAAACTTATCTGAACGGATCATTTGCAATCGGACATAAACTTGATTTTATAACAAAAGGATTGAAAATTGAAGGAGTTTTCTCTTATGATGCCTCTGAAGGTAACTGGGTCAATCGGAAACTAGGTGTCAATAAAGATGGTTATATGGAGTTTACTAAATATGCTACATTCCAGCCAGCAGAAGGTAGTTATGGTTCATTTTATATGAATAATCCGAATTATACGGGTAAATATATATTAGGAAATCCCTGGTATGACAAAGATGAGACAATAGAGAATACATTTAGCCATAATGCTGCTGAAAGTAAGACTTATTATCAGTTAAAGCTAGATTACGCACGTACATTTAATGATCATGATGTTACGGCTATGGTTTTGTTAAATCGTTCAAACCGGAGTTATGATAATCGTGTTGCTTATCGTTATCAGGGGCTGACAGCAAGAGCGACATACGCTTTTCAGAATAAATATTTGGCAGAGTTCAATATTGGATATAACGGTTCTGAAAACTTTGCACCGGGTAAACGATACGGAACATTTCCTGCCGGATCTATCGGATGGGTTATTTCCCGGGAAAAATTTATGAAGGGAACCGATAAATGGTTGAGCAATCTTAAATTGAGAGCTTCTTATGGTTTAGTTGGTAGTGATAAAATTTCTGATAATAATGATGACCGTTTTGCTTATTTGCAATTTTTTCAGGGAGGAGACGGTTATTCGTATGGTGTGAATGAATTCGGAAATGGATACAACGGGTTGAAAGAGGGGAATTTTGCGAATCCGAATTTAACTTGGGAAAAAGCACGTAAGTTGAATATCGGTATTGACGCTTCTTTCTTTAATGAACGTCTGACTTTCTCAGCTGATTATTTTTATGAACATCGTTTTGATATTATAACTAACTTAAGTAATTCCGGAAAATTGGGATATCCAGGAATAGTCGGAAAGGATGCACCATTTGTTAACTCAGGTATTGTGGATAATAGAGGTATAGACTTTGAGATCGGCTGGAATGGTAGTATAGGAGATGATTTCCGTTATTATATCAAGCCAAATTTCACATTTGCACGAAATAAGATCAAATTCATGAATGAAGTATCGTATGATAATGACTGGCGTGCAAATACCGGAAAACGTATTGATGAATATTTTGTTTATGAAGTAGACCATTTCGTGTATGACCAGGCGGAAGCTGATCGTTTGAACTCTATGAATAACGGGGAAGGTTTCCAACCTTGGGGAACGTTATATCCAGGTGATGTAGTTTATAAAGATTTGAATGGAGACGGAAAAATAGATGACGAACATGACCGTCGTGCGATGGGAAATCCTCGTACACCGGAAATTCAATTTGGTATTCCTCTTGGTCTCCAGTATAAAGGTTTTGACTTGAGTCTGTTATTTCAGGGAGCTGCCAACTCAAGCATTTTGTTGAACGGTGCAGGTGTATGGGATTTCCCACAGTATGATAATGACCAGATTGGTAAGGTAAAACCGATGCACATGAACCGGTGGACTGAAGAAAGCAAAGATTTTGCAACTTATCCTCGTTTGACAATTGGAAAGAATGACAATAATAAGAATGAGAACAGTAGCTTATTCTTATATAATGCTTCTTATTTGCGTTTGAAGAATGTTGAGATTGGATATACTTTACCCAAAAGTGCTATTCGCTTTGCCGGGTTGCAGAATGTTCGTTTTTATGTACAAGGCATGAACCTGCTTACTTTTGACGGGTTGGATCATGTGGATGTTGATCCTGAAACAAATAATGGAAACGGTGCTTGGTATCCTATCCAGCGCATATTCAATTTTGGTGTTGATATTACTTATTAATTTAATAACAAACGACAATGAAGAAATTATATATATTAGCCGGCTTGGTTGCAGGATTATTATGTGTGACATCCTGTGATGATTATTTGGACCGTACTCCGGATGACAAAACGACAGAACAGCAAGTTTTCACACGTTATGATAAAGTCGAGTCATTGGTTACCGACTTATATGCACATGCAAAATATGCACAGCATCCATTGATTTACTTTAATCATTTCGGTTTGTCGAGTATTTCGGATGAATGTAGTGCAAGTAGCCATGAAGGGGCAATTCCACATCAATTTCATACAGGTAATTATGGTCCTTCTCAAGGAATGCCCTCTGGCAGTAGCGCAGGACAATACTGGGATGATTTGTATTCTACTATTCGCTCTTCTAATATAATATTGGAAGGTATTGCAAAATACAATACACCGGATAATCCGCAGGATGGACGAACGGGAGATTTAAAAAGGCGTATTGGTGAAGTTTATTTTTTGAGAGGTTATTTGCATTTACTTTTGATCCGTTCTTATGGTGAAGCTGTTTATGTCAATCGTGTAATAAATCCGGGGGATGATATGACTTTTGAGAAAGAATCGTTCCATTCGATGGTTGAAAAAATCTGTGCAGATGCTGATTCGGCTTATAATCGTGTTGATAGCTGGAATGGAGGACAATACTTCGGTCGTGTCGATAAAGGAGCATGTTTGGGCTTGAAAGCTATGGCTCGTTGGCTTGCAGCTACACCTCTTTGGAATGGTGGTAATTTACCGAATGATAATCGTATCTTCAAGTCCGAATACGGTTATGACCAGAAACGTTGGGAATTGGCAAGAGATGCAGCTAAGGCTGTATTGGAGTGCACAAAAGAGGACGGCTCTTTACGTTATAAATTATACGAAACCTATACAAAGGATGACTTCAGAGATGTTGATGGTAAAACTGATACGAATAATAAAAAAGTCCAGCAACGTTTGTGGCAGATGATGTATGATATGAATGCTATCCAGGATGAATGGGTTTGGTTCGTAACAAGAGATAAAGATACGGGCTGGTCCGGCGACGTATTGCCTCCGTCACAAGGAGGTCATGCCCGTCAACGACCTTTGCAGGAACAGGTTGATGAATATGAATATATTGCTCCGGATGGATATGGTTATCCTATCTATTGCAATCATGCAGAAAAAGATGGATACGATGATGGCAATCCTTATGAGGGCATTCAACGTGATCCTCGTTTGTATCGTGATATTCGTTATCATGGTTCCTGGTATGGAGGTAACCAGTTGAATACAGCTGAAGGTAATGATGCGGTCGGGGGGAGTTATTTGGATCAGGCTTCTCATACGGGGTATTATTTGAGAAAGTTCTATAAAGATGGTTGGGATCGTGGTCATGGTGGCCATACTATTAACGGACCGGCTATTTGGCGCTTACCGGAATTCATTTATATCTATTGTGAGGCCGTTAATAATCTGACAGGTCCTAATGATGAAATTTATAATTTGATTAACAAGGTTCGTGACCGTTCTTTTATGGCGCCAATGCCACCGGCTGCAAAATCGGATAAAGAATTGATGGAAGAATATATTCAACGTGAACGTCGCGTAGAGTTATTTTATGAAAATAATCGTTATTGGGTTGCCCGTCTTTATCTCCAACCTGGAGATTATAACACGACCTCCAATGTAAAAGCTTCGGAATGGCCATATCCGAAAGATCAGCGTCAGTCTCATGGGATGAAACCGGTAGAAGATCCTAATGGAAAAATAGAGGTTAATGGAAAAAAATATCGTATGGAGCGTTTCGTTGTAGAAGATAACCGTGTGTTTAGTGCTCCCAAATCGTATTTATGGCCGATTTTACAGGAAGAACTGAAGCGTTGTCCTTCCCTGGTACAGAACCCCGGCTGGTAAGATAAGCCGGAACTCCTTTGTGTTTTTAATTTGATGAAAAGCCTGCTGTTTCAATTGAGCGGCAGGCTTTTTTTATCAATAGATCCGTTGAAGTTAAATAATTCATTATACATTTGTAAACTTAATTTTTTAGACAAATGAAATTATCAGTAGCAATCCTTTCGCTCGCAATCCTATCGGGCGGGAATGCCTCGTTTGCCCAAACCGACAAACAAGACAAAAAGGCGAAGGCCTATATGGTAGCCGACGCTCATCTGGATACCCAATGGAACTGGGATATCCAGACAACGATCAAAGAGTATGTTTGGAATACGCTCAGTCAGAATCTGTTTCTGCTGAAACGCTATCCCGACTATGTGTTCAACTTCGAAGGTGGTGTGAAATATGCCTGGATGAAGGAATATTATCCGGCGCAGTATGAAGAAATGAAAGAGTATATCAGGAACGGCCGCTGGCATATCTCCGGCAGTAGCTGGGATGCAACGGATGTGCTGGTGCCTTCTACCGAGTCGTTTATCCGCAACATTCTGCTCGGACAAGAGTATTACCGGAAAGAGTTCGGAGTGGAGAGCACGGATATCTTCCTGCCAGATTGTTTTGGTTTTGGCTGGACATTGCCGACGATCGCTGCCCATTGCGGTCTGATCGGTTTCTCCTCCCAGAAACTAGACTGGCGTAACCATCCCTTTTACGGAAAAAGCAAACATCCTTTCATGATCGGTTTGTGGAAGGGAGTGGACGGTGCTTCCATCATGCTGGCTCATGGTTATGATTATGGCAGAAGATGGAAAGATGAAGATCTGTCCGAAAGTAACTATTTGCTGGAACTCAGCAAACGTAATCCCTTCAATATCGTCTATCGTTATTATGGAACAGGAGATACGGGCGGTTCACCAAATCTCGCCTCTGTCCGTTCTGTTGAAAAAGGTATTAAAGGCGATGGCCCGGTGGAAGTGATCAGCGCCACCAGCGACCAAATGTTCAAGGACTTTATGCCTTATGACAAACATCCTGAACTGCCGGTTTTTGACGGCGAATTGTTGATGGACGTGCACGGTACGGGTTGCTATACCTCGGAAGCTGCCATGAAATTGTATAACCGTCAGAACGAAGTACTGGCAAATGCCGCCGAGAATGCTGCCGTTGCCGCAGATTGGTTGGGAACTGCCGCTTATCCGTTGAATACATTGACTGATGCCTGGAAACGCTTTATCGTTCACCAGTTTCATGACGACCTGACGGGTACAAGTATTCCCCGGGCCTATGAATTTTCATGGAACGACGAACTAATCTCTCTAAAACAGTTTGCCGGTGTACTGACTTCTTCTGTGAGTGCGGTTGCCGGTCAGTTGGATACCCGTGTAAAAGGTATTCCGGTTATACTTTACAATGCCCATTCTTTTCCGGTAACCGACCTGGCGGAAGTTGTGCTGGATATGCCGAAGTCACCGAAAGGATTTACCGTTTATGACGATAAAGGAAAGAAAGTTGCGGCCCAGATGCTTTCTTATGAAAAAGGGAAAGCCCGCTTGTTGATCGCAGCTTCCGTTCCGGCAAGTGGTTATGCCGTTTACGATGTTCGTGAAGGTGGTTCGGTAACCCGTATGGTTTCAGTTGAAGCGAACGCATTGGAAAACTCCATGTATAAGATCCGTCTGGACGGAAAAGGAGATATCGTCTCTCTTCTCGATAAAAAGAACAATAAAGAACTGGTGAAGGAAGGTAAAGCGATCCGTCTGGCTCTTTTTACAGAAAACAAATCGTATAACTGGCCTGCCTGGGAGATTATGAAAGAGACGATAGACAAAGAACCAGTCTCTATTACCGAAGATGTAAAGATCTCTCAGATCGAGAACGGAGAGTTGAGGAAATCCCTTTGTATAGAGAAACGTCATGGACAGTCCGTATTCAAACAATATATCCGTTTGTATGAAGGTAGCCGTGCCGACCGTATTGATTTCTACAATGAAATAGACTGGCAGTCGACCAATGCTCTGCTGAAAGCTGAGTTCCCGTTGAGTGTCTCAAATCCCGAAGCAACCTATGACTTGGGTATCGGAAGTGTTAAAAGAGGAAATAATACGCAAACAGCCTATGAAGTATATGCACAGTATTGGGCAGACTTGACGGATGCAAACGGTTCCTATGGTGTATCTGTCCTGAATGACAGTAAGTACGGTTGGGATAAACCGAATGATCATACAATCCGGTTGACTTTGCTTCATACGCCGGAAACCAAAGGCGGTTATGCTTATCAGGATCGTCAGGACTTCGGTTATCATACATTTACTTATAGTCTGTTGCCTCATTCGGGAGGATTCGGGAAAGCACAAACAGGTGTCTGTGCCGATAAGTTGAACCAACCGATCATGGCATTTGCCGCCAACAAACATGCCGGTCGTCTGGGTAAATCTTTCTCTTTTGTCAATTCGGATAACACAAGTGTCGTTATCAAGACATTAAAGAAAGCCCAGGTATCCGACGAATTGGTGGTTCGTGTCTATGAAACCGGTGGAGTAAAGGAACAGACTGCCGAAATTTCTTTTGCCGATGCCATTGTCAGTGCAAGCGAAGCGGACGGAACGGAGAAGACGATTGGTAAAGCTAGTTTCACTGGTAATAAGTTACAGGTATCTGTTAAACCCAATTCGGTGAAGACGTTCAAAGTTAAGCTCAAACCATCGGATGTTCCGGTCGACAAACTGCAATATGCGAGTCTGCCTTTGAATTATAACAAGAAATGTGTCAGTTGGAATGAATTCCGTCGTGAAGCCGATTTTGCTTCCGGTTACTCTTATGCCGCAGAATTACTTCCTGATTCGATCGTTGTCAGCTCCATCCCTTTCAGTTTGGGTGAAAAAGAAGCTGCAAACGGTTTGACTTGTAAAGGAGACACGATAGAGCTACCGGCAGGTGACAGCTATAACCGTATTTACTTCCTGGCTGCATCGAGGGAAGGTGATAGCGAAGGAACTTTCAGACTGGGAAAAACGGAACATGCGATAACAGTTCCCGAATATACCGGCTTTATCGGTCAATGGGGACATCTGGGGCATACGGAAGGTTTCCTGAAAGAGGCAGAAATTGCTTATGTCGGAACTCACCGCCATGCTCCGGAAGGAGACGAAGCATACGAATATACCTATATGTTTAAATTTGGTATGGATATTCCCAAAGGGGCGACCCAACTGGTTTTACCGGATAATAAAGATATCGTGCTATTTGCGGCAACAGTGGTGAAAGAAGAGAATCCGCAGGTGACTCCTGCCTCCGGGTTATTCCGTACGGCATTGAAACCTCAGCAGGGCGATAAGGCAAATGCTCCGAAAATCAATCTGATGAAAGGGGCGAAAGTGATTGCCTGTTCCGGTTTCGTCAATGAGGAAGAATCTCCCGAATGCATGATCGACGGTGATACGCAGACGAAATGGTGTGATATTACCGGGGTGCCTAATTATGCAGACTTCGATCTGGGTGAAACAAAGAATGTCAGCGGTTGGAAGCTGGTGAATGCCGGACAGGAAAGCCATTCTTATGTGACCCGTACTTGTTTCCTCCAGGGAAAGAACAGTTTGTCGGAAGAATGGAAAACATTAGGACGCCTGGATGACAACCGTAAGAATGAGGTAACCGGTTTGCTTACAAAGCCGGAATCAGTCCGTTATATCCGTTTGTTGATCGCCCAGCCGTCGCAGGATACAGGTAGTCGTGACGCCCGTATTTATGAGTTGGAGGTTTATTGACGGATTGTCTGACAAAACATAATTAATTTATTAAACTAAAGCGTCTGAATCGGATTTTATTCTGATTCAGACGCTTTTTTTGCTCTCCGAAAAAGTTTGTACACTTCTCCTTTCAGGTTTTATTCGCATGGCAGCCTTGAAAAATAAAGAACTGAAATGAAGGGTTGTATGTTTAGGCTTTTAAAATGCCGATGGCTGGTTATTCGTTCGTCTACCAATAGTTATCCATTTATCTACGGATAGTAGTCCGCTGGTAAAGCATAGGTGTTTCGAAATGTTAAGTCAGGACTTTTGATAACGAAACATATATGTTTTGAAGACAAAAGTCCTATGTTTTGCCAGTCGTTATTTTACCTTGAATTTTCGTATACATTTTTTCACAGTTTCATCCCTTCAGCCGGATATTTTGAAAAACACTCCATTCGTAGCTGACTGAAAGCTGAAAGCAATAGCATGCAATAACATAGAGAGGTGGAGCCAACTAACAAACGGATTCATGCTATATTCAATTTAACTCAGAAAACAGTTGTTTTTGATTTCAAATACTTAAGTATTTAGTTACAAATACAATTGTATTTGAATCCGGAAATAATAGTGTTTTTTCTACTATCCTTTGCTCTGATATGGGCGTGCTTATATTTTATTCATGTAATACTCATTTTTTCGTTTTTTCAGCTAGGGTAAATTGAGAAAAAGTTGTTCTTCTTCAGATTCATATAATTAAAAAATCTGTTATGAAAAGAAGAATAGCCTTTTGTCTTTTACTGTTAGTCTGTGTACTTGTTTATTTTAAAGTTCTTCAAGCTGATTTCCTTTATTATTGGGATGATCAGGTTATCGTAATGAATCAGTATACTGTCGGAGGTTGGAGTTGGAATAATCTGTGGCATATTTGTACTGATTTCCATGCAGGACAGTATGCTCCTGTCATGGAGATGAATTTTCTCACGTTATATACTTTCTTCGGTTATAATCCTTTTTGGTTTCATTTGGCGAATCTGTGTTGGCATTTAGGGTGTGTTTGTCTGACCGGACTGTTTATTGTAGAGTTATTAAAAACACATGGCCATTTTTCAAATAAAGAGATTCATCTGATTGCCTTTTTGACTGCGTTTATTTTTTCTATTCATCCGTTTAATGTAGAGTCTGTAGCATGGGTCAGTGCTGTGAAGATTTTGATATATAGTTTTTTCTATTTATTGGCTGTCATTTGCTATCTACGGTATATTAAAACGATGAAGGAAAAGGATTATCTGCTGACTCTTTTTTTATTTGCCGTTTCGTTTCTGGCGAAGGAGCAGGCTGTTACACTTCCTTTGTTATTGATACTCATAGACTGGTTTTGCCATCGGAATTTGAAAGAAAAGGCATTATGGGTTGAGAAACTCCCATTTTTCATATTGTCTTTGTTTTTTGGAATAATTACGATCCTCTCTCAGGCTGGGGGAGGAGATGCTCCTGTTTTTCCATTCGGACAACGTATTGTTTTGGCCTGTTATACACTCTTTGAATATTTAACAAAGTCGTTATTCCCCATCGGGTTAAATTATTTATATCCGTTTCCGATTCTTCCCGAAGAGAGTTTACCTGTAAGGTTTTGGATTTATCCATTGTTGGTGATCTGTATAATTTCCTGGTTATGGGTTAATAGGAAAAATAAGTTATTACTTTTTGGTGCATGTTTCTTTGTCATTCACCTATTGGTTGCTTTAAATATTATTTCCACATCCAGACAAGCCATAGTGGCAGACCGGTATTCTTACATGAGTAATATTGGAATAATCTTTTTAGTTGTGGTCATGCTCGTCCGGTTAAAAAGTAAATGGGGGAATACGTATAAATGGAAGGGGGCACTTGTCGCTTTCTTGATGTATAGTTTCTATTTGGGAGGATATACATATATCTACTCAACACGCTGGGAAAATACAGAGACTGTTAAGCTGCATATCAATGAGTTGTTGAAAGAGAGAGAAACAGAAGAGAAAAATCAGGCTCAGTCAGAATCGGTTGAGTCGAATTATTAATATAAATATTTTACATTATGAAAAAGAAAAACATTATTTCTTTAGTCGGTGTGGTCGCTCTGTTAATGGGGCTTGGTTTGAATCTTGAATACGCACTGGATGATTATGGATTAAAGAGTAACTCATTGAATTTATTTGTGTTGGCACAAGCTAGTAATTCGGGAGGAGATCAATCTTATGGGCATCAGCAATCAACGACTGCCCACTGTGGGAAAACAACAACAACGGTTACAACTACGACTTCCGGAAATTCTTCTTCTGTAGGTGGAGGTGTTTCCGCAGGGATGGGAGGTGCTTCTGCTGGAGTTTCAGGAACTACAGGTAGTTCTAGTGGAAATACGACAACAACTACTGTAACAACAACAGAAGAGTATGATGCCGAAAAGCTATATTGTGAAGATGCTACTAACATGGTAGAAGTCTGTGTAAACTTTAATCCTTGTAGATAATAGAGATTATCTTGGACAAGTGTTTTTTGAGTTGATAATTAGCTTAAAAAATACTTGTCCGATGTAATTTGAATATGAATTATTATATTTATAATATGAATTGAACATGAAAATAAATATCTTATTATTTTTATTTACTTTAATTGTAATTTTTTCATCTTGTAGGAAAAATTCCCCCAATTTTTCTGATAAAAAGGAGGAGATTTCTCTTTTAAGAAATATAGAAAAGCCAATAGAAGTTCATATTGATTTGAACAATGATTGCTTGCCTTTTGATAGCTTGATGAATAAAGTAAACTATGTAAAGTTGGAAACTACAGGTGATAATCTTATAGGAGAAATTTCTCAACTTTTGTTTGTAGATGACAAAATCATAATAGTAGATGCTGGACAATCTAAAACAATTACAGTTTATAATGAAAAAGGCCATTATCTATATAAAATAGGAGCCTTTGGACAAGGACCAATGGAGTATGGAGCGTTGAATCATGTAGCTTTTACTCCGGGGAAAGAAATGCTTGTCATAACAGATTTGAAGAGTGGACGTCTAAAATATTATAGTATAGATGGGCATTATGTGAAATCGGTGAAATTACCTTATTGGTTTAGTCGTTGTGAGTTTATAACTGATAATTTGATTGCTGGTTTTTGGTCAGGAGGGACTGTTATACCAGGGGAAAATAAGAATTATAAGCCACTTTTGGTAGTTACAGACTTATTGGGAAATATTTCTTCTTCGGCGTTTCAGAGTTATTATAGGAAGGAATATACGAGTACAATTTTCGAACCGATTCGAAAATTCGAGGATCGTGTACTGTACAATAATCCAAATACAGATTCTATTTATCTATTGACCTCCAATAGTATTGAGTTAGCTTATCATCTGAATATAAAAGGAGCTAAACCAATGATAATAAATGAAGATATAACAAATGATCTATTGAGAGAGCATCGTCGGAATAACCCATTTTTCAATGGTGATTTTATCGAATTAAAGGATGGTGCTATATTTCATATTTTTGAATCAGGATTTCCTGGTTATCGTTTTGGTATTTATTCTAATGCTAAACAGCGTACTTTTTGTTGTAATGACATTCGTTATAGTCCTTTTTTCTGTTTTTTTGATGCTCCTAAAGCTCGCTATGGTGATAATACGGTAGTTGTAGATACTCGTTCGGATATTGTTCTTGCTTATAAAGATGAACTATACAAGCTTGGAAAGAAAGAGGAAATAGATGAGTTTTATAAAGATTTGACAGAGGATAATAATCCTGTCTTATTTTTTTATGAATTAAAATTTTAGTTTTATGTATAAAGTGAAAGTAATAATTGCCATTTTGCTTTTGGTTGACATATTGTTGAGTGTGATATGTTTGAACCTGTTCAAAGATAAAGCTTCGTTGACTGCCGAAAAACAATCTGTAAAGGATGATAGATTAATAGAAGTACTGGAAAATAATTTTAAAATAGGTATTTATAATGATAATTCTATTTTAGATACAACTAGAGTGATTCATGATTTGAATAAGAATAAAGTTGGTCTGTCTGAAATTTTAACAGATAAGCCTTGTTTGATTATTCGATTCGCGGAAACAAATTGTGAAGAATGTGTTCGCTTTCTGCTGATTAAAGTAATGAGATTGTATAATAGTGATCTTTTCAACAAAAGAATTCTGTTATTCGCTTCTTATCCAAATCGGCAAGCACTTAAAATATTGGTAGATCGTTTGAATATTAAATATCCAGTTTATCTAGTCGATAAACTGCCGATATTCTGTGAGCGGATAAATTTTCCTTATTGCTTTATGTTGGATAGTACAATGCGGACAAGTCATGTTTTTGTCCCAGACAAATATGAACCTCAGATTGCAAATACTTATTTCGAACTAATAGAAAATAGATATTTTAAATAGAAGTTGTATCAAAAAACTATATAACAGATGAATAAAATTATATTAGGAATTGCTTTGGCCTCTATTTCTTTTGGGTCATGTCATAAATCTTCTCAGAAACTTCAGGAAAAGATTGATAACTCTGTTCCAGTAGCTTCTATGATAAGTCACCAGAAGTCTGTAGAGGTGAATATTGACTTAAATAAAGATTGCTTACCATTCGATAGTTTAATGACTAAAGTCAACTATGTGAAGTTGGAAACTACAGGTGATAATCTAGTTGGAGGTATTTCTCAAATTTTGTTTGTTGATGACAAAATTATTATAGTAGATGCTGAGAAATCTAAAACAATAACAGTCTATGATGGGAAGGGCCATTTTTTATACAAAATAGGTACAAATACGGTAGTTGTCGATGCTCGTTCGGATATTGCTCTTGCCTGTAAAGATGAACTATACAAGCTTGGAAAGAAAGAGGAAATAGATGAATTTTACAAAGGCTTGACAGAAGACAGTAATCCGATCTTGTTCTTTTATGAATTAAAATTTTAGTTCTATATTCTCTGAAAATGAAAGAATGAAAAGAATATCTGTTATAGGTCTACTATTTATAATCTTATGTGTATTCTTCAGAGTTTTTGGAGGAGAGATCTGTCTTGTGCCGTCTTCGAGTATGGAGCCTGCAATTCTTATCGGAGATTGGTTGTGGATAGATAAATTGACTTATGGTGCTCGTTTGCCTGTTCGTTGGAGTGATATTCCATTAATAAATGTGTTTACATGGAACAGGACTTTATGGGAAAAAGATAGAGGAACAAATTGGGGGTATCGCAGAATAAAAGGTTTTAGAAGTCCATGCATCTCTGATATCATTGTTTTTAATAGTCCTGAAAGACCTGATATTTTGTTGGTGAAAAGGGTTGCAGGAGTTATTTCTGCCGGAGATACTATTACTTTTAATAGGGAGAATTATTCGAGTTTGAAGAAAATACTTGATAATGAGTATGTCTCTTCCTTTATGAGGAAAAATAACATCTATATAAATAGTAGGGGTGATTCCTGTTACCGGGTAAAGCAGAATTATTATTTTGTGTTAGGGGATAATTCCTCCGAATCTTACGACAGTAGATCGTTTGGTTATATTCCGGAGAGTTCTGTGGTTGGAAAGGTTGACCGTGTGTTGTTTTCGATCGATTGTGATCAGAAGGAATTTTGTAGATTTCGCTTTTTCAGATTGTTTCATCGTTTGCATTGAGATGTTTGCCCGTACTTGACATTACAACAGTCAAGTACGGGAGAGAAGGGCCTTTTGTTCATTACTTATTGTTATCGGTCGATTGATTGACAATCTTTTCCAGTAATTCCTGCATCTTCCCGATAACCGGTTCTTTTTCCAACCCATATTCCGATGCCAAGTGTTCCATTTGAGGGAAAGAAGTCCATACTTTGCCGTTCTTGTCTTCCCAAACAGAAATTTTAAGGGGTAACTCGATGGAGATGGCCGGGTTTTCCTGCATCAACTTTGTTCCTACCTTCGGAGATCCGAAGACAATAACCTGGTTCGGGCGTAAATCTAACCCTACTTCTTCTGCGTTTTTCTGATGATCGAATTTGGCGAATACCGGGATATCCATTTTCTGAAGGATTTGCTCGATCCGTCCCATCGTTTCGTCTACACTGAATTTGCTTGCCTGATTATTCATATTATTTGCTCCTTTTTGTGCCAGCACCACTCCTGCAAACAGGAGCCCTGCCAGAATAGATAAATACTTTCTCATGTTACACCTTTTATTATAGATCATTATTTTACAAAAATAGCGGAATGAGATGCTTTGTAAGATAACAGTTTTGCCTGTTGATTTGTCAATTTTCCGTATTATTTTACTACTTTGGCAGAAAATTTTTGAAATTGCATGCAGTATTCCCGCAGTCATTACATTTATATAATAAACACGCGCGGCGTTGATGGGTGAAGCAGAACTGATAAAGCAGTGTATGCGGGGTGTGAATGCAGCCCGTAAAGAACTCTACGATACTTATGCGGAACAAATGTTAAGCATTTGCTTCCGGTACACAGGAGGTATGGACGTAGCTTACGATCTGTTGCATGACGGATTCTTGAAAGTATTCTCCTCTTGCTCAAGTTTTTCGTATCGCGGAGAAGGGAGTTTGAAAGCGTGGATGAGCCGTATATTTGTAAATACGGCGTTGGAGTACCTTCGGAAAAAGGATGTCCTCAAACAAGTAGTCCCCCTTGATATTATTGCTGAAACAGAAGAAGAGCCTCCGGAGGAGATCGAACAGATCCCGACGTCGGTCCTGATGCAATTCGTCCAGGAGTTACCAACGGGATATCGCACCGTGTTTAACTTATATACATTTGAAGAACGAAGTCATAAAGAGATTGCCGAGCTTCTGCATATAAACGAACGATCATCATCGTCACAACTATGCCGGGCAAAAGCAATGCTGGTAAAGAAAGTAAACGATTACATTCAGAAACAAGCCGGAAGATGAAAATGGAAGATAAATTAATAGAGGAATACCGGAATCGGTCGGTTGAATACCGTCTGCCGTTGCCGGAGGATGGCTGGGAGAGGCTGGAAGCTGCGTTCGCTCCGGCTCCTGCTGAAGTTCGTCGCTTCCCTTATCGTTGGTTGGCGGCAGCAGTGTCTTTTTTGGCAGTTTTAGGTTCTGCTCTTTACTTTATGGGGATAGATAAAGAGATAGAGCCGGTCTTGTCGGATATCGTTCTTCCTGCGGAAAAAGTGGAGACTCCGTCTGCTCCGGTTGTACCGTTAGAGCCGATCAAACCGCAACCGGTAGTGAAAAAACTGGCGGCTACAGTGAAAACGGCTGAACCGCAGTTGCCAGACTTGTCGCAGGTAGTATCGGAGGTTTACATGTCTATTTCCGCTTATTTTCATGCGGAGATAGGAGAAGAGCATGCGACGGAAAGTAATTCGTACAATAACCGTTCCGTAGTGGAAAGCGGGCAGTACGAATATGTTCCGGAGAAGAGTTACGAGCCGTTACCGGTGGAACCGGCTCCTTCTGCTAAAGGATGGAGTTTTAGTTTGTATGCCGGGAATATGTTTGACCGCTATTCCTCTGCCACAGGAGGATTGCAGATGTTTAATGCGGCAACCCGTTCGGATGTAAGTGTGAATAATAACCCGGGTTCAGGGACATTTGACGACTACATGAAAGATGTGGCGTCGAATGCTCCTAACTTCGGGGATCCGGCAGACTTTACAATGTTTGAGAAGATTGCCGCTGCGAATTATCAGAAATCGACCGGAACGAAGATGAAGCACAGATATCCTTTGTCTGCCGGCCTTTCGGTTAAGAAGCGGATAAGCGACCGGTTGTCTTTGGAGAGCGGGTTGATTTATACCTTCCTTTCTTCGGAGTTGACCGCCGGTGAAGGTGATTTCTATAAACAGGAACAACGCCTGCATTATCTGGGAATACCTTTGAAGGTGAATTATACGATCTGGAAGAAAGACCGTTTGTCATTCTATGCTTCTGCCGGTGCTATGGCGGAGATGTGTGTGGATGGCAGTCTGAATACGGATTATTATCTGAATAACGTCCGTCAGCGTAAAAGTAAGACAGACCTTGATGTTGATAAAGTACAGTTTTCTGCTTTAGCAGCTCTTGGCGTACAATATGATATAGCAAAACCCGTTAGTATCTATGCCGAACCCGGTATCGCCTATTATTTTGATGATAAGAGTGTGGTTGAGACGATCCGGAAAGAGCAGCCACTCTGTGCATCGGTACAGTTCGGCGTGAGATTTGCTTTTTGATGACTAGGTGATGTTGATTTCCTGTACAGGAAAAAAGATGAGCAGAGTTTCCGACGGGAGGCTCTGCTCTTTCTTTTATATGTGTATATCTAATATTAAGTTACGTTTATTTTTTCATCCAAATAAATTGGAGAATGCAGATGGCAACAGTAAAATAGTCCTGCATAAGATCACATTTCAGTTGTTTTAAAGCGTTGTTGATATGGTATTCAACATTTTTTGTTGAAATTTCCAGTTGATCTGCAATTTCTTTATTTCTAAGACCGCTGTATCGGCTTAGCATAAAAATCTCTCTGGTCCGCATTGGCAATTTTTCTAATGAGATTGCTATTGCCTGGTTCAGTTCCTTTGTAATAAGTATTTCCAGTGAATCATCTTCAAGGACATATATATTGCTCCTTTGATAAACGGTATATTCATTCAGATCATCTATCGGTATTGTATTTAGTTGCAGGCTTTTCAGATAGTTTAGGCATTTATTACGGCTGACAACCATCAGATAAGTGATCAGGCAGGTATTATCATCCAGAATCTTTCTTTGATCCCAAAGGACCAGAAAGGTATCCTGTACAATTTCTTTTGCTGCCTCTTTGTTTATCACATAAATATTGGTAAATGCATATAAACGAGGCCAGTAAGATTTAACTATCTGTTCAAAGGCTTTTTCATTGCCATTCTTTAGTTGCTGTATCAGAAAAGATCGGCCCATAGTCCAATGGAGTTTTATCCATCAGTTCCCGAAGTGGATGGTTTGTATAAAGGAAGCGTGAGAACTGTTGATATATCTGGATCTGAGGCTCTCGACTGCCCACAACTCTGATATAAACAACAGACTCACGCTCTTTATCCTGAATACACAAGTATATAACATACCTGTCAGTGTATAACAAGGAAAAGAACATGAGCGTTTTGTTGTCTATTATCCAGAGTTGTTGAAATTGTCGAGATTTCAGATACAGGATAATATCTTTAAACGCTTATGTTTTGCTAATAAGTTGCATCCGGCAACGCTTTGCCTGTCTGCATATCATTTGCAAATATAAACAGAAGATATGAAATTCTTTAGTTTCTGCTCAATTTATTGCATTTTCGTTTTCATGTGATAAAATAATAAGATCGGATTATCATCTTCCGTAAGACCATCTAATAATAATTCAGCTAACTTTGAATCGCATTTTTGGAGTATATCATTTCTAGCTCCCACAATCTTGCTGGCACTAACCGGAACAACGATTGTATTATCTCCATAATAAAACCAAGGAATATGAAAAAAGCTAAATAGTGGATTTTTGCATTTCCCATTGTTTTCATAGGTTCTATCCTCTGATTTTACATATACTCCCCATGTTAAATAATCGACATTACTCATGTAATGAAAAACAGCGACATCTTTTAAATCAATAAAATGACTATTGAAATAATCGATGTTTCTCATTTGTTCTCTAAAATCGTCATCAGTTGTTGTCTCATCGATATGTAAATGGTTACCCCCTGCTATATTAAATGCATATTTTGCTTTAAAACTATTTTTGTTAACTTCAAATATAGTATCATTGAAAGGAGGATTAAAATAAATATTTGAGCCAAATCGATGAAGGGGATACCCTGTGGAATAGTGGAATTTATTACTATAATAACTTTTGTATTGTGAATAATATACTTTTCCATTCAAATCCGTTATTATAAATGTCGGTTTATCCGGTGTGCCTGGAATTTCATTTCCTGCATCATAATATCCAATCACAAGCTGATCCGTTATAAATTCCATATTAGAGAATGTATAGGGACGATGTTCTGTTTTTGCTAAAGAAGAGCCTGTTAATTGCCCTCCATTGTCATTAAGATAAAAATATTTCAGAGTCATATTCCCTGTATCCATGATTACCACTTGAGAACTATCAGGAGTTAAGGTCACATAGCTTAAAAATGCATATTCGTCCGGGGCTTGTCCCAAGCGTGAAATTTTGTTCAAAAACCGTCCTTGTTTATCATAAACAGTGACTGTCTTTGAGTTTCCTCTGTCCACCGCAATAATATTATCTTTTGTAAATAATAAATAGTTTATATGACCAATCAGGTTCTCATCCGTAGTCTCCAGTTTTACGAAAGAAACACTATCTATCAATTCATCATAGAAATAACCTTTTCCATGAGGATTCAATTTTATTTCTTTTACATTTTCCAGTGATGGAGCAAATATAGATACTTCAGGCTGATCTTTCTCCATAATCACAGATTTATCCTTTTCTCTTTTACAAGAAAACAAAAATAATATCACTATACAAAATAGAACACAATATTTATTCATAACTTTATATATGAGTAATTCAACATTTGCAAAGTTCCGCCGATGGGGTATTTCCATCGGCGGAACTGTTAATTTTTTAATAAAATCCATCACATGGATTATAATTCACACATCTCTCAATCAAATTGCTTCCATCACACCAGTAATGTTCTCCTGTGGTAGTCTTAATTGTAGTAGTACTCCCATAAACCGTTTCAATACTACACTTTATCCCTTCTTTACGTTGATGTCCATAATCGCTTGAACTGGAACTACCTCCTCCTCCAGATTGAGCCAATACCATAATTGGCAAAGAGTTAGTTTCAATACCATAATCAGCTAGTGCATACTGAACATTCATTACTAAACCTAACATTAGAACTATTGCTCCTAATGTTACAAATACTTTTTTCTTTTTCATAACAATTATTTATTAGTTATTATTGAATGGTTCTCCATGCTTTTTTAAAGGAGAACTGTTTTCTCTATTTTTAATTTGTTTTCTAACATGACTTTTTAATGTATCTGTGTCTTTCCAGTCTTTTGTGTAGGAGAAACAGTAAGTACCTAAATAAATTAGATATAAAGCAAAACAAGCCGAAATAAGTAACCTTTTCCATTTCTCTGATAAGGCTTGAATAAAATGAAAAAAAATCCAAACTGTTAAAAAAGAAGTTCCTATGCATCCTAAATAAAGATAGCGGTCAGCTACTATGGTAAAACGGGATATTGAAATTAGATGTAAGGCTACTGCAACATGTAGAACCAGAAATAAAATGGAAAACATTACAATTTTATTTTTCCTGTAAACAAATAACATTCCAGATCCTGTCAACACTATAATAGGATAAAACCATAAACGTAAAGGAATAGACTCTTCCGGTAATACAGGGAATGGATATATGTATGATAAATTTACAGGTAAAAATGATTTAACCATATATTCGAATGTTGTATAGCAGGCAAATAGAATTCGGTAATCCAACGAATAAATAAGTTCCTCTCCTTCGCTTCCTTGTGAAAGGATTGTTAGAATCCCTCCTAATAAAGACAAAGAGAAAAAAGAGATTTTTTCTACCCATAGTTCTCTATTATGAAAATCTCTGCCGACAAAATAATCTATGAGAAGTAAACAAACCGGTAATGTGACAGCCTGTTCTTTTCCTAAGAACGAACAGATAAAGAAAAACAGAGTTAACAGAAAATATGTGTTTCGTCGATTTTGCACATATTTTAGATAACAAAGTAAAGACAGCAAATAAAAAAACGTATATATTAAAACTTTGGAGGCACTAAGCCATGCTACAGATTCTACATTGACCGGGTGAATTCCCCATAGTAATGCGGTGAAAAAGGCTATAATTCTAATATTATACTCAATGTAGACATTACTCTTACTCAATAGCATAATAAAGAATCGATAAACTAAACAAACATTAGCTAAATGCCAGCATAGACTGGTAAGATGAAAAAATGAAGAATCATAACCAAATAAAGTATGTAACAACAAGTAATTCAATTCATTAAAAGGAGCATATTGGCCATGGTAAAAATCAGTTAGTATATACCATAAATTATTAATATTTATTCCTCCTGTGGTGTAATGATTCATCACAACCCATTGATCATCCCATTGATACAGAAAATTATGGTTTATTACTGGGCAATATACCAATATAACTATTGATATGAGCATCAGATAAGGCCAAACAGTGTCGAATGTAGTGTTTTTTTTCATACAATATTTAAAGTTTACAAGGATTGCTTTTACAAGAGGAACAACTTTTTTGGATTTTACCCTAGCTAAAAAATGAAATATTTTTACTTTTTCATCAAAATAAATTGGAGGATGCAAATGGTTACAATGAAATAGCCTTTCAGAAGATCATTTTAATTAGTTGTAATTCGTAAAGGTCATCTATCGGTGTGAGGGGATTTTAGATAAGGTTGAGGTGTTGATTTTCTATACAGGCAAAAAGAAGAGCAGGACCTCCTGTCGGAAATCCTGCTCTTTTTTACTTTTTACTAACATGTACCCGTTGAGTGGGTGCCATATTGTCGTTGCGGTAGTTGATCTGTTCGACTACGTTTTCTGCCAGTTCGCGGAAAGCTGCTCCGGTGATCGTGTCGGGATTCAAAGCGACAGGTGTTCCGTTGTCGCCTCCTTCGCAGATACTCTGTACGATGGGGATTTGTCCTAACAGGGGAATATTCAGTTCTTCTGCCAGACGTTTGGCTCCTTCTTTTCCGAACAAGTAATATTTGTTCTCTGGAAGTTCGGCAGGAGTAAACCAGGCCATGTTTTCAACTAATCCTAAAACGGGGACATTGATCTTTTCTCCGGTGAACATGCTGATACCTTTGCGGGCATCGGCTAAGGCTACTTCCTGAGGGGTGCTGACAACGATAGCGCCTGTGATAGCCAATGTCTGTACCAGAGTCAGGTGGATGTCGCTTGTTCCCGGCGGCAGGTCAATCAGGAAGTAATCGAGATCACCCCAGTTGGCGTCGCCGATCAGTTGCTTCAAAGCATTACTAGCCATAGCTCCGCGCCATAAAACTGCATCTTCCTTGTTTACAAAGAAACCGATTGAGAGTAGCTTTACTCCGTAGTTTTCTGCCGGTTGTATCAATTCGCGGCCGTCTACCTCTTCCATATAGGGACGGGCGTCTTCTACATTAAACATCTTAGGCTGGGAAGGACCAAAGATATCGGCATCCAGCAAACCTACCTTATAGCCGAGTCCTGCCAGGGCTACAGCCAGGTTAGCGGCAACCGTACTTTTACCTACGCCTCCTTTACCGGAAGATACGGCGATGATATTTTTAACCTGCGGAAGCAGTTTGTCCGGTTCGGGGCGTGCGGCCTGGCGTGCCAGAACTTCGATGTTTCCTTTGATGTCGACATCTTCGCCGACATAAGTCAGGATAGCTGTCTCGGCTGCCTTTACGACTGATTTGATAAACGGGTCGTTGGGTTTCTCGAAAAGGAGGGAGAAGCTCACTTTATTGCCTTCGATCCGTATGTTGTCTTCTACCATGCCCATTTCGACAAGGTCTTTTCCTGTACCCGGATAGCGCACTTTTGCAAGTGCGTCCATGATAAGTTTAGGATATATAGCCATAATATGATTGTATAATTGGTTGTCTTATTTGCCTGAAGCCAGTGCGCTGCGCTTGCTTCGGTTGAAACTGCGGTAAGGATCGAGCTCGATCTCTACGTCCGGTTCTACCAGTTCGTCTCTTTCTTCACAAACAAACTTGATGTATTTGATGTTCAGTCCGCGGTCGAGCCATTGTTGTTCGTAATAGGTTTTGATAGACAGAATATCGTCTATCAACCCCGAATGATACAGGTCGTTGTTGCTGAACAGGACTGGATAGTTGTTGGCTTTTACCATTTCACAGGTGTAAGTGTACATAAAGTTACTGTCGGTTTTGAGGTGGATGATGCCATCACCTGACAGTATTTCGCGGTACATCTTCATGAAACGGGTGGAAGTCAGTCGTTTGTTTACCTTTTTCATTTGCGGGTCAGGGAAGGTAAGCCATATCTCGGCTACTTCGCCGGCTGCAAAGAAATGTGAGATCAGTTCGATACTGGTACGCAGGAAAGCTACGTTGGTCATTCCCGAGTCATAGGAATCTTTGGCTCCGGTCCACATACGGGCTCCTTTGATATCTACGCCGATAAAGTTCTTGTCGGGGAACAGGTGTGCCAGTCCCACCGTATATTCACCTTTACCGCAACCCAATTCGAGCACAATCGGGTTGTCATTCTTGAAAAACTCCTTATGCCAGTGTCCTTTCAATTCAAATCCTTTCTCTTGCAGAACGGCAAACGGATACTGGAAAACATGCGGATATCCCGCCATATCGTCAAACTTTGCTAACTTATTTTTTCCCATGCTGCAAAGATAATACTTTATTCAAACAATGCCGATACTGATTTTTCCCTTTCCCGTACGATCCTGTCGAATTCGTCTTCCCGTTCTTTCGGTAACCGGGCTTTTTGTATCCATTCATCACTTCCGTAGACACCGGCTTTTTCGTAATCGAACGGTTTGAATCTGATTTTCCGGATCGCTTTTTGATTATTGAAATGGAAATCCAAGCGGTAAGGATCTTTGAATGCAGGGTCTTGTATGATAGAATGTTTGTCTTTGATGCCTTTCCAGGTATTCCAGTCGTTATCCAGAAACTTGGGAGGCATATTGTTACGCAGGTCCCAATAGCAATTGTAGTCCATATCTATGTTTGCTTTGTCCCAGGGACCTGACAGATATACTCCGTGATCCATTAGTATGATATTGGAAGTAAAGCTGAACGACTGATGTTCTTCGACCCGCGTAAATTGCAGTTGCTGATGATGATTGAAGGCGAAAATATTGTTTCGTATGCTATTCTTTTCTCCGTAATGCTGATGGAAACCTCCGCTTTTACAACCGTATACCAGATTGTTTTCCATAACGACACCGGTACTTCCCTCATCAGTATAAAGTCCCCAGCCGCCATAATCATAAGAATAAATATGATGGATTACATTATTGTGGATACGGGTTCCGGGAGAGATACCCAATGTGTAAACGGCTCCCATATCGGACAATTCTCCCCAACCGATATGATGAATATTATTGTAAGCGATCTCATTATTAACGGCGTAGCTTTTCCCATATCCCCAGACCCAGCCGACGGAAACTCCTGAATACAACAAATCGGATATTTCGTTATGAGTAACTTTGTTGTCGGAAGAATTGAAAATGGCGACACCGACCCCGCATGGAAAAACAAATCCGGTTTTCTGTATGATATTGTTATCGACTGTAATCTTTTTGGTGAGAAGGTTCGGATCGGGAGTTTCATATTCTCCGATCTTTACAGCCCCGGCTCCCAGGTCAGTCAGATAAGAATGTTCCAGATTACAGTTCGTACAGGCTTTTCTGAACCATATAGCGTAGTTTCCTGTATGTTTGATTTCACAGTTTTCAAAACGGATATTATCCGCAAAGTCGAGATGGATTGCGGCATCGACAGGGGAAGCGGCCTGAGCCGGATCATTACCGGTCTTCGGCATGACATACCCTGAATGTTCAAAAGAGAGGTTACGGAATGTGATGTTTTTGACCGGATAGCCTTTTTCTCCCTTTATTGTGAGTAGCCTGTTTAAAACCGGGGCATGGGCGATGCTTGTTTCCATGATTTCTCCTTTACGGGGAATATAATATAAGTCGCCGGAAGGCTCCATAAACCATTCCCCTTCGGCCGTCATGGCTTGTTTGTAGTTTTCGAGGATGAAACGGCTTCCTTTTTGTATGGGGTTCCAGGGTTTCATCCCTTGTCCGTTCAGGAAAAAATAACCGGAGTCAGGTATTGCCATGGAGAGATATTTACGGGTATTATCCCATTTATGATAGCACATAACCATTACTTCGTTCAACTCTTCTTCGGAGAGACCTTGCAGGGATACCATATCTTCCGGCTTTGCCTGAATACGTTGTGTGGCATATTCCGGGGAACGCCCCGTCCCTTTATAATGAATGGTCTCATCTGCTTTTTCCACAAAGAACCATCCGGTATCGGGAGTCCGGGCCCGGGTGGCTCTGTTTCCATTGACGTACAGTTGCTCGATCTTTAATCCATAACGGGCAACTTCATCGACGTGCGTTTTCCACCATCCTTCGGGAGTTTTCTCCCAGGAAGTGAGAGTTATTGCCCCGCTGATTACCGGCTTGTCTTTCCCTTCTCCTTCAATAACAACCGGTACGGAAGGAGATTTATCTATCCGTAATGTTTGGTTCAATGGATAAAAACCGGATTGGATGCGGATATGAACCGTATCGTTGCCGGTAGTATTAAGTCCTTGTTTCAGGGCTTCTTCAATTGTCCCATAAGGAGATTCAGAAGTCCCTTTTTGAATGCCGGTCGTTCCGGGAGATACATAAATCGTATTCTGTGCAATGATTGCAGATGAACAGACGGATAAAAGATATAAGAATAAATGCCTTTTCATGATTAATAGAGCTTGTCGTTAAACCTAACAAAAATAGCATTTTATTTTAACTTTATCCGTCAGCGGGTTACATTCTTCCCATCTTGGCAACAAATTCGTCGAAGAAGATATCCCGGTAGTTGTTTCCGATGGCTATTTCGTATTTGTCGATATAGATATCATTATTATCGAATGAGGTAATCTGCCGGGTATTGACAATATAGGAGCGATTTACCCGCAGGAATATTTTAGGGAGCAGTTCATGGATTGCTTTCATACTGGTCTTGGTGATGATACGCTGGTCGGGAAGCTGGATAATGACATAATCTTTAAGCCCTTCGATAAAAAGTATATCTTTGAAATTCACTTTGAAGAAGCGGCGTTCGGACTTGACGAACATAAATTCGCTTTCTACATTTTCAATGTTTTCCTTTTCTCCGGTCAGCAGAAGGGCATGGTAAGCCATTGCCTTTTCAACTGCTTTTTGAAATCTTTCGGGAATGATCGGTTTGACCAGATAGTCGACGGCATCCACTTCGTAACTGTCGATGGCATATTCGGCATAGGCTGTTGTAAATATGACCAAAGTGCTTTTCGGGATGGTACGGGCAAATTCCAGTCCGGTAACCTTTGGCATGCGGATATCCAGAAAGATCAGGTCGACAGGGTGCTCATGGATAAATTTGGCTGCTGAGGCGGCATTGTTGAAAGAGCCGGCCAGCGTCAGTTGTCCGGTCTCATTTATCAGCATTTCCACTGCTTCACGGGCCAGCGGTTCGTCGTCTACGATTATGCAATTCATAGTTCCAATTGTAAATTAACGGTGTAACTTTGTTTCATTTCAATGATTTCCAGCGAGTGACGGCCGGGATATAATAATTCCAGGCGCCTTCTGATATTCTTCAGTCCCAGGCCACCGATACGTGGCTCTTTTACTTCCTCTTCCGGGAGCGGTATGGAGTTTTCGCATCGGAATAGCAACCGATTATCCTGTACGATGAAAGAAAGATGTACGAACGAAGCATTTTCGCTGTCCGTATTATGCTTTACTGCATTTTCAACGAAAGGAATAAACAGGAGCGGAGGAAGCCATACCTTATTTATATCACCTTCTTTCGATATGATATAGTTGAAATTATCCCGGCGTATCTTTTCCAGATTCAGGAAATCATTCATAAAATGAATATCCGAATTGAGCTGTATCTTTTCCTGCGAACTGTCGTTAAGCTGGTAACGCAGCAGGTCTTCCAACTTGAATAAAACTTCTGCCGCTTCGTCGCGTCCTTTTTTTATCAATACGTAGACATTGTTCAGCATATTGAAAAGGAAATGCGGATTGATCTGGCTTTTCAGGAATTTCAGTTCCGATTGCAGGGTGGCGGCTTCCAGTTCGTCTATGCGCTGGTTGTTGCTGATCCAGTGTTTAAAAAGGACGAGGGCGGATGAGGCGGCAACCAGTAATCCGCAGGAGACTGTCGAAGAAATGATATTCAGCCACATCACCGATGGGCTGGGCGGAATGCTTTCGAACCGGGTATCTTCGAAAAGGGTTTGAAGTGTACCGAGTATGATGATGCATAACAGAATCAGGGTCGTTGAACTGAGCAGGTAACGGAGAAACCGGCCTTTGAGCAGGAACCGTGGTACCAGTACATAGGCATTGACATAGATCAGCATGTCGATCATCAGGAAATAACCGATCCAGGAGCGGATTCTGGGCGGGGTGATAATCAGTTCATCCGGTGTATCCCAGAACACATTGATCGTAATAAAGAAGACGATCAGTTGCAGCAGGAGATGCCTGTAAACCCTTTTCTGAGGACTTAGCAGAAAATCGGGTACTATATGGTCTGTCTTAGTTGCCATGTGTATTCATTTTTAATGTAACAGTACTTGTACCTGTCGTCTTTTCCTGCGTGACGGATAAAGAATAATTCTCCGGATAAAGAAGTTCGAGGCGGGTATTTAAGCTGTCCAGTTCTTTCATGTCCGGTTCTGTCGAATCGTCGAATCGGCAGGTGATATGTATCTCTTTTCCTTCCCGGTCGGCTTGCAACAGGATGGAAGGACGTTTTTCCTGTTTCACCGTCCTTTTCAAGGCATACTGGATGATCGGGACAAGCAGCAGGGGAGGAATCAGGACGCCTGTCAATGCTTTGTCGGAAACGATCTGATAGTCGAAGGTGTCCGAATAAAACTTTTCCAGAGCCAGGTAATGAGTCAGGAAGTTGATCTCGGAATTAAGCAGAACCTTATCACGTGCCCCGTCATACAGTTGATAGCGGAGTAGCTGGCTTAGCCGGAGCACCATATCGGCAGCCTTTTGGGGTTCGCTTTTAGATAGTACCCCTGTGCGGTTCAGCGTGTTGAACAACAGGGAGGGATTCACCTGCTCTTTCAGGTTATCCACTTCCGATTGTATCTGTTTTCTTTCCAATTGGTTTACACGCTGGTTTTCTGTCATCCAATGTTTTAACAGGACAGTCATGGATATACCGGTAATACAGATCATGTTCAGCATATAATCCGATAAACTATCCAGGATGCTTACCATATTAAGGTAAGAACCTCTGACGGGAGGAATACCGGATGAGGTGAATATCCAGTATTCCTGTACATATCGTAGTAAAATGAGCAATAAGACGGACACGGAAGAGCAAAGGATATAGGCCAGATACTTTTTCTTCAGCAGCAATTTGGGAACTAACAGATAAAGATGCAGATAGCCTACAATGAAATAGGAGATCAGGGTACATAGCCCGGCCAGGTAGACCTGATTTCCCAGTTGTTCTATTCTGGCCCCAAAGGTATAGATGTTCTGGTTGAGCGATACGGCTGTTACAGCCGCGAGCAATAAAATATGACGGGCTATCCTGTATCTGGGTTCAATCAGGAACTGGTATAAGAAAGTTTGTTTATTCATTTTGTTGTCGACCATACAGCGGCTTACTCTTTAGACTGTCCGAAATTACTATTTTATTTGGCATCTGTTTGCATACCGGTTAGAATTCTAGTTTGTAACTGATATTGCTGATAGGAATGCTGTTCCTGTTCCGTTCCATCACACCGCTTTTCAGATTGTAGTGATAACCGTAATATTCTTCCGTTCCGGTTACATTCAATGCCTTGATGGCGAACTCGTGTGCTACTTTCTTTCTGTTTATTTTGTAGCTGACCGTAAAGTTTGCGATAAACATGACCGGATACTGTTCGGAATAAGCCCTTGTTTCGTCATATAGTGCTTCCTTGTCGGGATGTGCCAGGCTTGCTGCATGGTCGAGGGGAGAATAACGCTCTCCTCCTTGCAGGGTGAATTTGGCGTTGGCACTTAATATGTTCTGTCTTTTGGAACCTACCATCCACTCTTTGCCGATCAACGTATTAAGGATAAATCGGCGGTTAAACCGTGTGTTGTGCCAGACGCCGTCTCCTCCTTTGTATTTCGAATCGAAAACAGAGGCTGTGACCAGGTAATAGAATCCGCGGTTCAGATATTGTTCCAGTGTGATGTCTACCCCGATATTACGTCCCTTTCCTTTGTTTACGAGAGCCTCTTCCACATAAAACTCTCTTCGGTTCAATACGGAATAGGAGCTGTCTGCAATAACCGGAACGTCGTACAGGAATTGTGCATAAGGTTCGACTTTAAGAAGCAGATTGTCGGATAATTTATAGCCGAATGTCAGCATCAGATGGTGAGCCTTGGTAAAGTCGAGGTCTTTATTTACGGATTCCTTTCCGGTGCTTTTGGAATTGACAAAGTAGACATCCATCTTTTCCATCCGGCTGTGCAAGCCATATGCCAGGGCAAACGAAGACTTAGTGGTCGGAGCCCATTTTATTCCCAACCGGGGTTCGAGAGTCCAACTATTATTAAGCGTCAGAACCTGGCTGTTCAAGCCGGCATTTACCGAAAGCCGGTCTGTGATACCGAAAGAGGAACTGGTGTAGGCTGAGATCAGGTCGGTCTGTCCTTTTCCTTTTGAGAGAGTATTTAGCGGGGCCGTTTCAAAAGGAGCCAGGTTTAGACGCATATTATAGAATAAACGGGTATAGGTGAAACCTGTCTGGTTGGTATGGCGTGCACTGAATTTCCGGTTGTAGGAAGATGTCAGGGTCAGGTTCGTCGTGTTGTTCTTCTGATAGGTGAATGGAGTGACGGTGTGATCGGCTGCATGGGCATCTTCTGTCGCATTCATACCGGAATAGGTAGCTGCTAAAGTTGTTTTCAACATCGCATTGTTTGGAAAGAAGTACCGGTGGCTTATCCCTCCGGCAGCCATATATTGTTTGGCTGTCGACTGGAAATTATCCCGGGTATGTTCCCATTCCAGCGGATCGTCCTCGAAATCATTTTCGTATTTGTCGATCAGGCTGGTTCCCCACACGGCAAAAGTACCGGCTTTACGTGTCGGAATGTTGAATTTGAAATTCAGATCCTGGTAATTAAGCGTACCGCCCATGTCGAGGCCGGGATAAATGCTGTTGAGAAGTCCGGTGGTAGAATAGCGGTAGTTGAAGATGTAGGAAGCCTGGTGGTTCTTGCTTAGAGGGCCCTCCGAAGCGACATCTATCCCCAATATACCAACCTGAAAGGTGTTCTCCATTTTCCGGTTGTTCCCGTTACGCAGCTTCATGTCGAATACACCGGAAACGGCATTCCCGTATTCGGCGGGAAAGGCACCTGTGAAGAAGTCGGAATTACCCAGAACCTGGCTGCTGAGTGATGATAAGATACCGCCGCCCAGTATGGATATATCGGCAAAGTGGTTAGGGTTCGGTATTTCCACATCTTCCATTCTCCATTGCAGCAGGTGAGGGGCATTCCCGTGGATGGATATTCCGTTGCTGGACAGATTGGCTGCTACTCCGGCAAACGAACTCACCAGGCGGGCAGGGTCATCCAGTCCTCCGGCATAGCGGCTGGCTTCTTCCACACTGAGCATCCGGGCACCGGTAGCCGCCATTTTGTTGAGAGGCTGTTCCTTGTTGATCTGTGGGCGGACAACGACTTCGCTTAATTCGTTGACGTTTTCTTTCAGTGAGATGTCCAGATATACTTCCTTCGCGGATGTTACCAGTATTTCGCTGAAGATACCAGGTTCGTATCCAAGAAAAGAAGCCTGTACGTTATGCCGTCCTACCGGGATCTCCGGCAAAACGAATTGTCCGCGCTCGTCCGTTGTAGTGCCTGTGCCCGGCATATCTGAAAGCATGATCGTTACATCAGGCATCGGATGACCGGATGCTTTGTCGATAACTGTTCCGCGGATAGTCTGCGACGGCTGGTTGCCGGTTGTTTTCTGGCTATACGCTTTGCCCTGCGATAACAGGCTGATAAAAAGGAGTAAAAAGAGTATTGTACGATACATATATTAGTTGTCTGATAGGTTTGTTACTTACTATGAAAGGTTGCTTTGTTTATTGTTTTTCTTTTCTTTGATAAGACTCAGCAGGCCGTATATCTGTTCAAAGACGGCATTTTTCCATTTGCTCCCGGTTATCTCTTCCGTGAAAACATCTTCAAACGAGTCTAATACTCTGGCGCAATCCTCCGGGTTGACTCCCGACCTCTCTGCTACTGTTGCAATAACTTCTCTTTTGTTCATCTCTTTTTGTTTTTATGATTATGCCACGAAGGTAGCCTGCAATGGAAAGTGCTTTTTAATTTGTAGACGGAAGTGCTTTTCCAGTATATGGAATCCTTCTTATTGTCGACCAGACAGATTCCCGCCATTCATTGGGTGAGATGGATACCTTAGTAAAGATCTTTTAAGTCTATATATCAAACAGAAAAAAAAATGACAATCATTGATAAATGAAAATGGGAAAAGAATCGGTTCTTGTAGAAATCAAGGTTGGTAGAACGTGGTAGTTGTTAGAACTGTTTGGAAAGTTTTGTGAGAGAAAAGAGGGAATATGGCATTGCAGAAAAGTCTTTTTATTTCTGGCATAAGAAGACTTATTCTGTAACGCCATCTTAATATTAGTATATTTTTATATTGTCAAAATCAATTTGATGAAAACTACTCCCTAGACCAATCATACCCCGAACATAAGTCGTATCGGAAATAGATGCAATTTCTTTCTGATTGATGTAGGCTTTAATCGAATCACCTTTCATTTCCAATTTTAGATTATGCCAGTCTCCCAAGAGGTTGATTATACCTTTGGATAAAACTTTTTCAGCTGCATTTAAACTCCATAAACCGGAAGATTCTAGTTTTAAAATATATGCTTCAGGGAGTTTATGTGAACGATGTGTTTCTGTCAGTCTTCCGCTCAATGACGCATAGCTATACGGTTCGACAAAACAGACATCAGTACTGACTGTATAATCTTGCCAATATTGATTCCCTACAACAGTTTGATTAATGACTGCTCCTTCCCACTCTATGCCGGGACGAGTAATAATTTGTCGTAAAGCATGTCCTTTGTTATCTGTGCGATTTACAACTTCGAATGCACCTCCCTGATCACATATATAAGGCGCACTTTTTCCGGTAGGAATTGTTTCAAAGTCTTCAGAATAAGGAAAAGGAAACGAATTAATAATGGGAATGTCAGATGTGCCTTTTTGTTGTCCACTGGTTGTTGTCAATGAATAAACGGCTCCTTTTTCAACATGGAGAGTGACCGTGTTATTTTTGATTACCAGATTTTTCTGTCTTATAAAAGATTCTTTCTTCATGACAGATCTCCATACAGATAAGGAATTAGCATTGAGACCTTTGGGTAATTTAAAAGTAATACTGGTTGTTGTTTTTAAATCGATAGCTTCAACAATAATACTGAAATCATTAACGGATAATGGGGATACTAATGTGACATAACTAATAGTGCTATCCTGCAAAAGGCCACATCCTGTGCCATTTACATAATGCCATCCGGGTTGTGCAAATTGTGTCGTATGAGCAACAGCCCAAAGAGCAGGTTCCACTTCGTAATAACCGGACCAAGGACTATCTGCTTTCATTAAACCTGAATTAGGTAATGCTAGATTTTCATAATAGCTGGTAATCAAACTCCAAGTGATAGTTTTTGTTATTCCTCCTATGATATAATCACGGTTGTATAATTTGCTTAAAGCGGCAAAACCTTCCCAGTTCCCTTTCCATGGACCGCCTTCGTTATTCCATAGCGGTTTGCCTGTTTTTCGGGCTGCCGGTGTACTTTTGTAATCAAAGTTTGTTTCTATATAATGGTCGCCGATGACATCAACAGCATTCATTAACTCCTGATCGACTAGCATTTCATCTGCGATAGTCCATTGAGCTCCGCAACATTGATCTGAGCCGATTAGTTTGACATTTTCTAGGTTATTTTGGATGAGTGCCTGTTTTAGCTTTTTTACAAAGTCGATATTATGCATTCTTTCATTCCAGATTCCTGTATAATCGATAGTTAATCCATGATATTTTTTAGCACCTTTGATAAAAGATAAGATATAATCGATGTTGTCGTCAGAATAATATTTCCCATCTCCGATCCATCCGGGAGCTCCCCAACATAAACAATCTAAATAAATGGACTGGTTCCTGCCTTTAGCTTCTTTCATTAACCACCATTCATATCCGCGATTATAATATGCTGTTTGAGGATTTAATAATTCTTGTCGGGTCCTTGCATGACTTGGTTCCGTCCCGCTTGTGGAGTTTATGTCACCACCTATTTCAACTTTCAGATGTTGAAGTGATGCCCCAAAATAAGGTTTAAACAGATAGTCGAGGATAATTTTCTTTTGCTCTTCCGGATAATCTTTTAGCAGTCGTGTAGAAGCTCCGGCACTTAATGCACCTATTCCTTCGAATATTTTCCCTTTGTTATGCAGATCCAATTCAACGTTGTAATGTATTGGATCAGCTTTTTTTTGAGCATGAACGAGAAAATGTCCGAATAATAGATAGCCGATTATTACAATATACTTGATCATATTTATATTATTTATTTACGTAAAAGATATACTTCTATTTGGGCACCATTCAGTCCCGCAGGAATGTGAATCTTCGTTTGTACCAATAATTCAGACGGAATACCGGTGAGATTGAATACAATCCTGTTAGAGAATCCTTGATTTGAATGTAAATACTGGTTTGATTCGACACCGGAAAAATACAAGTCTACTTTTTCTATAATGAGCCTGTCTTTTTCTTTAATGTTATCCTCCCATTTGCCGGTATTAGCCCAATCGTATGAAAAAATGGCATCTTGAATGTTTCCCCCTTTGATTACATAGGCTAGTTCATATTGTTCCGCTGCTGTGCAATAGGAGGTTAAGTCTATCTTTTCGTCAAAAAGGTAGGCATTGTTATTTGTTATATCCCAGGAACCAACATGGCGTAAATTCCAGTTGTCTTTTACTTTAGGAATTTCCACAGGCGGTGTTCCAGTGTTATAAACAGCCATTTTTCTTATAAGAGGTTCTCCGACAGACTCGTTTATTACTATTCGAATCGTTTCGTAAAATTGACGAGGATAAGCTTGTACGATTAGTTTATGTCCTATTGCGGAACCTTGGAAAATAGTCTTCCAGTCGGAACCTTGTTTACCTTCCAATGTGAATTTTCTTATACGTTCTCCTTGGGAGATATCTTCCATTAATAGGATGTGATCTATCTGTTTGGAAGAATGAAGGTTTAAAACAAGTTCTTTTCCTTTGCCTTGAGTTTCTTTTATCGGAGTGCCGAAGCGTTTTCTGATTTCCTCTCCGAATTCAGCGAAACGTTTTGTTTCGGCAGGAGCAATAAGACCTGTTGTATCAGGACATGCGTTTATCAGAAAAACACATCCTCGCCCTACTGAACTGTAGTAAATTCTCATCAGTTCTTCTACTGTCAGTAAATTCTTTTCATTCCAGGTTTTCCAAAACCAGGTAGGACGGCGTATACTTACATCGACTTCGATCGGAAGCCAGACATTTCCATTAGGGTTACTGTGGGATGCTGTTGAATTTCCTGATCTGGCATCTGCCTCTTTGATTCCGTTCCATGCCGGATAGGGGGCAAAGCCTGTTTCATTTCCAACCCAACGGATGGTTGCTGCCGTACTTTGCAGTATTACGGCTTTAGTCGCATATTTGTTTATCAGGTCTTCTATATTGAAGACCAGTGAGCCGTCGACCCATAATTCATATATATCGCCATAGTTTGTTAACAATTCTGTTAGCTGTTTACGATAGATTTGTTCATAGTTTTTTTGCTTAACCGGATCAGCTATTTTTCCTCCCATGCCAGCTCCTAAATAACGGTCTTCCGGACTCAGATAAATACCTAGCTTTAGGCCTCGTTTTTTACACGAGGCCGCTAATTCTGCCAGAACATCTCCTTTTCCCTGTTTCCAAGGAATTTCTTTTACACCATAATCTGTTGTTTTTGTTTGCCACCAAACGAATCCGCCTGTATGTTTTGCACAAAATATGATCATTTTTGCACCATAGGAAACTGCAACGTCTGCCCATTGATCAGTGTTTAATTGTGTCGGATTAATTTGGGATAACGGAGTTGAAAGGTCGTCATACTCCTGATCTTGCCAGGTTGCTGGTCCAAAATGTATGAACATTGTCAGTTCCATATCATGCCATGCTAATTGTACAGGGCTTGGTTTAGGTAACTGCTCCGGACTTATTTGTGCATAAGCATGAGAGATAAATATGAATAGGAACAAAATAGTATATTTGATTTTCATCTTATCATTTTTATTTTAGTTATTCTTTATCTGTATTTTACCATCCGGGATTATTGGGTGCCAGGTTGGGGGTTAGGTGTAATTGTATCAGCGGTACTGAATATAAGTAGTGTTTGTTTGTGATAAACTGCCGGTCGCCAGCCGGTTCCACGATTAGAAAACCGTTTTCATCCACTAATCCGGGATTCCCGGAGTTCAATACACCTAATGATTCGTACTCTGTCCCTTTGTATTTAATTCCTTTGATGGCCTGCTTTAACTCTGTTTCAGCCGTTTTCCATCTCCTGAGGTCATCTCTTCTGAATCCTTCGAATGCTAGTTCTACAGTTCTTTCGCGGCGTATTTCAGTAAGCATGTCTAACTGATGGTCGGAAACAAACTTATTGGTCAATGGCGGCATTTTAACTCCGGACCGATTTCGAATAACATTGATTGTTTTATCCAGAATTTCGTCGGAAACAGCTCCGTCTTTCTCAAATGTAGCTTCTGCCAGTATCAATAATACTTCTGCATAACGAATTACGTGGTAATCATACTCTGCTTGTGTATCCTGTCCTTTTTCTTCTCCGATAAATTTCCATAATTTGTACCCGGTTCTTGTTTCCGGCCTGTCTGAAAATTTTGGAGGGCAGGCGGTAGATGATTTCCCCTGTTCAAAATCAGAATAGATCGTTCCCGGTATCAAAAAAGTTTGTATCATGCGTGGATCACGGTTCTCAAATTCGCTGCCGATAGTTTCATATCCTTTGAACTCAGTCGACATGTTTACCGGAAGACCGTCTTTACATAAATACATATCAGCCATTTTTCGGGTAGGAGTTCCGCACCACCCCCAGGCAAATTGACTGGAGGCATTATGAGTACGAATATTCTTGTAGTATCTGTTGGAGAGTATGTCTTCTGCAGAATCGTCGCCTGCTTCTATAAACAGATAGCGATAGCTATCGTTCCCTTTTCCTTCAAACAAAGAATATTGTTGGCTGTCGATCACATTATTAGCTGTCGATATGGCTTGTTCAAGCAATTGAGATACGTCGTTTCTATGGTTGTGATATTTGGCCCAGGTACCGGTGAACAATGCGACTCTGGCTTTTAGGGCCAGGGCTGCTCCACTGGTAATCCGCCCTTTGTCCGTATCTGTCAGTTCATTTTGTTTAGGGAGGAATGAGGATATGTCCTGAAGTTCTTTCAATATGAAATCTTCCACCTCTTTCCGGTCGTTTCTGTGCCCCATGAGTTCTTTTGAGTCAACATCTAATACGGTAGTAATCAATGGTACATCTCCGAAACGTTTTACAAGTTTCCAGTATTGATAGGCACGGAAAAAACGAGCTTCCGCCTCATATACCTGGATCTCATTTTTATCACCTTGATAAGACGCATATTTTTCAATTATGATATTAGAATTGCGTATATGTTTATAGGCATCATCCCATTCTGGATCGTTGTCGGGGGCAATCCATGATCCGTTACTTTCTCCGTTAGAACTCAAAGCATAGGCTATATCACTATTGTAGTCGAGTGTGTAACTTGTACTGTATCCTTCCAAAGCAACACTATATAAATAGTTTGAAGCTGTTTTAAAATCGTTCTGACTTTTCCAGTATAAAGGATCAGATAGATTCTCTTTGGGTAACTGATTTATATCTTGGCAACTGAGTAAAAAGTTGCAGAGTAAAAAATATATAATAAGCTTTTTCATCGTTTTTTCCATTTTAAAATATAATATTCGTACCAAAAGAAAACATACGGGTAAAAGGATAACTGCCATAATATCCCGTGTTTTCAGGATCGTATCCTCCGGGGACATTATGGATCTCAAATAAATCCTCTCCACTGATATAGAACCTAACTTTTTCAAGATGAACTTTCTTGAGCAAATTTTGAGGCAAAGAATATCCTAGTTGCATATTCTTCATACGCATGTAAGCCGCATTGAATCTGGTATTATCGGACGTAGCATAATTATATCCGGCACGGGTTTGGTCCACTGTGATTGCAGGGTATTGGGCGCTTGTACGTTCTTCCGTCCATGTTTTTCCATACCAGTATTCCAACGGATCGAACCACCATTGATAGAATGGACGGCTCGCTTCTGCTTCCAGAAAGAGGGTTCTCTTTCCGACTCCTTGCAGGAAAAATGAAAAGTCAAAGCCTTTGTAATTACAGCTGACGTTTAATCCGAAATTGTAACGAGGGTTCATATCGCCCAGATATTTTGCATCGCCATCATTACCATCGTCACCGAATAAAGACAATTTACCATCCTTGTTTAAATCTTTGTATTTTGCATCGCCTACTCGTAAATTCCCCGGAACGCCGCCTTTAGCGAATTGGGCTTTATATGCTTCCAGTTCTTGCTCATTTTGAATGATTCCATCAAATTCGTATCCGAAATAAGAATTTAGCGGATATCCTTTACGGGTTTTATTTAATCCGAGTGTGTAAGCGTCGGAACCACCTTTCTCAACTACTAAATTTCGGGCGTCGCTAATGCTGGCCTTAATGGAGTAACCAAAGTCACCCAGCTTGTCTTGCCAACCTAACGTGAGTTCCCATCCTTTGATTTCAAGCCGTCCGTTGTTTGTCATAGGAGCATCAGCTCCCAGTATGCTGGGATAGGTGACTGGTATCAACATATTATTGTTGATCTTCTTGAAAAAGTCGGCAGATGCAGTCAGTCTGTTATTCAGGAATCCGAGATCAGCTCCGATATCGTAAGTGGCGACAGTTTCCCAAGAGCGGGTCAGAGAAACCATGCTGTTCACATACGACAAAGAAGCACGGTTTCCTTTGCCGAACGGATAATAGGAATTACTTATACTGATGAGCGGAATATAGTCGTAAAGTCCGATACCGGATTGATTTCCCATTTCTCCATATGAACCACGGATTTTTAGATTGTCGAATATGTTCAAATCTTTTATGAATTTTTCTTCGTTGAGGCGCCAGGCAACAGACACTCCGGGGAAATATCCCCACCTGTAATCCGGATGAAAACGCGAGCTGGCATCCGCTCTGAAATTAGCTTCTACGATGTATTTATCCATGAGCACATAGTTCAAGCGGGCAAAATAAGAGTTGATAGTCCAGGCTTCTCCTCCGCTGGTAGCATATTGGTTCTCAGGACTTCCCAGATTTAAGGAAGGTACTTCCTGTTGTGAAAAATCTTGACGGGCCGCTTCAAACCAATCATAATTAGACGATTCGTTGGCTCCTCCAATCATGATTCCTAAATCGTGTATCTCGTTGAATCTCCGTTTGAAGTCAGCTAAAACAGTGAAGTTTTTGTATAAAGTCTTTTCATATCGGCGGCTGGCGTAATTGGGATTACCATATATCCAGGCAATATTATTATCCCAGTCATAGGTGTCGACGACTTTATAGAACGCATTTTCATCTTTGTCGTTTTTCCGGATAATAGCCTGTCCAGTAATATTTAATCCTTCTAAGACTTTCCAGGTTAATTTTGAGTTGAATGTGAAATTGGTTCTTGTATTGTTTTTATCGCCTAATTCTTCCAAGGACTGTGCCGGATTGTGATAATATTGGAATGTGTAATAATTTCCTTCTGGATTATATAAAGGTGCCCATACACGTCCCCAAAAAGATAATCCTTCCCATATATTACGAATAATCCCGTCACGGCCGTCAATAGCGGCAGAATAAGAACGGTCGGATGTTTCGTAAGCGAGATTCAGATCCAGATTCAGATTTTTCAGCAGATCGATATCTGTTTTTGCTCTTACATAATAGCGATTGTCCTTGTCTTTCCCGAGTTTAGGTAAACCCTGTTCCTGTTGGTATCCTAAAGAAAGTAAGTAGCTGTATTTCTCTCCGCCACCGGCCATGTTAATATTATAGTATTGTTGTCCTCCGTTGCCTATAATCTCTTTTTTCTTATCTACATATTGATAGAATTTGGGATACATGCCCCAGATGCCGTTAGGTACAATTTCCGGACTGTTTGCTGCAATTTTGGGTAAATCTTCGGCTGTATATTCAGAAGTCCACGAGCCATCGGTTATTTCCAATCCCATTTCTGCGTATTGGTATAAATTGACAGTTTCTTTCATCAAAGCCGGTTTTTTCAGTGCATAATAGGCATCCACAGAAACTATTAATGGTTGGTTTCTTTTTCCGCTTTTAGTTGTTACTAATATGACGCCGTCAGCAGCTCTTGCTCCGTAAATTGCAGCATTTCCGTCTTTTAGTACAGAAATGTTTTCTATATCGGAAGGATTTATATCCGAAAGTGTACCTTCGGCACCATCGATCAAAATAAGAGGTTCTCCTCCGTTGATAGATGAGATATCGCGGATGCGGATATTGGTATCTCCTCCGGGAGTACCGCTGTTGCGGGTGATTGTAACGCCGGGAATTTCTCCTTGTAAAGCGGTTGCTGCATTTTGTATTGGTCGTGATTCGAATATTTTAGAATCGACGGATGATATAGCTCCTGATACGTTGACTCGTTTTATTGAACCGTATCCAACGACAATGACTTCTTCCAGCTGTTCACTGTCTTCTTTCAATCGGATATTTAGTGTGGATGCATTGTTTATCGGTATATCTTGAGAAATATAGCCAATGTATGAAACTGTGAGGACGTTTCGACCTTGAACTGTCATTGAAAAAGTACCGTTTATGTCAGTTACTGTCCCATTGGTAGTCCCTTTTTCAACAACATTTGCTCCGATGATCGGATCTCCTTTTTCGTCAGTAACTATTCCTGTCAATTCCCTGTTTTTATGACCGGGTTGTTTCTTTTTTATGGCAATAGTGTTTCCTGTGCGAATGAATTCAAGATTTCTGGGAGGGAGAAGCCAGTTGAGTAATGTTTCCACATTCGGAAATTCTTTGACGAATGTAATATCTTTCGGAGATTTAATATCTTCGTCTATGTATGAGAACCTGACCGTTGTTTTAGCCTCTATGTCCGTTAGAACTTCTTTCAGTGAAGCATTTTTTGCGGATAGGGATACTTTGCTTCCCTGAGCAAAAATAGTCGTCGGGAATAATAAAAAAACAGCTGTGATAAGTAGATACGTATATCGTAAAATAGTATCTTTATGCACTGTTTTCGATTCGTTTTTTTGTAATATCATAGAATTAATTATAACTAAAGGTTGATACTTAGTGCCTTACGGCTTATAAATGACTCGTTTGGGGTGTTAACCTTTCGGCCGGGGAATCTGTTACATTCTCCGGCTTCTTTTTCTTTCACGATGTATCCATAGTTTTTTCTTTTTAAAGGTTACTACTTAAATTTTATGTATATATCATCTCCTTTCTTTTGATAGGTGAATGCGTAATGTTGCTGTAGATTCCTTAATACCAGATTTACATCTTCTTCATGGTAGTTACCTGTAAATAATTTTTCAGGATAATTCCCTTCTATATGGAAATGAATACCATAAAATGTAGCGATCTGTTCAAAGATTTCTTTGATATGCCCGGAACGGAAGATCAAGTCCCCTTTGTGCCAGGCCGTTTCCAGCCGTAAATCTGTATTTGATGTATTGAAATTTCCGGTTTGACTGTTGTATCTGAGTTTCTGATTCGGTGATAGAATGACGGGTTTATCCGGCGATTTATGCATTGTTACCTGTACTTGTCCGGATATCAGTGTCGTTTCAAACCATCTTTTGTTCGAATAAGCATACACATTAAAGGTGGTGCCAAGAACTTTTACACTTGCAGTGGAGGTTTGGACGATAAAAGGAACCGACTCGTTATGTTTTACTTCGAAATAAGCTTCCCCTTCCAGATAAACTGCTCTTTGCTTATTATCAAACAACGCGGGATATGATAAAATGGTTCCGGCATTCAAAAAAACTTTTGTCCCATCCGGTAAAATTACAGAAGCACGTTCTCCATTTTCCGTACTGATTTTATGTTCTTGAGTATTTAGTGTTAATATACTATTGTTTTCATTGTAAAAATAATAAGTGGATACGATTAGAATCAGCAGGCAAGCCGCTACGGCACTTCGTTGAATATAATTAATCAGACTGATTTTCTTGACTGGGTTAATGGTCGTTTTCAGATTTTTTGAAATCTCATCAAATGCTTCCCGATTATGATGACCAGAAGGTTGAAAACTTTCCCATAGCGGATATAAATTGTTGGTAAAGGTGCTTTCATCCATTTCCCCAATCAATATTTTCAGGCGTATGATTTCTTCAGACGAGAGTTGGTCGTCTAGATATTTACGAAATAGTTGTTTTATCTCTTTTTGATCCATCTGTTACAATATTGTTTTATAAGAGATACAACCCAGAGATAAAAATCTAATCAGTGAATAGATATGTTTTATAGCATAAATGCAAAAAGAAATCAAGAAAAGAAAATCAGTAATAATGTATAGAAAGGCATCATTTCTGTTCGTAGTAATGCTAATGCCTGTGAAAGGTAATTGTAGACCACTTGTTCGGATATATTTAGTTTCTGAGCAACTTCATTTGCAGATAATCCTTGTTCTTTGCATAATTCGAAGACTTCTAATTGGCGGGGAGAAAGTTTTTTCTTGGCGAAGGATAGGCTATGGTTGAATGCCTCAAAGTCGAATGATTCATCTGGCTGTCTTGTTGTAAACCGTTCGTCTTCATTGTAGTTGAGATAGTTTTCAAAAAGAGGAGTACTGAATTGTTTTTTCACTAAATTGAAAAAATGATTTTGGGCTAGTTTGTAGAGCCAAGCTTTGAAAGAAAGCGAATGGTCTATTTTGTCGCGATATATCCAGACTTTTATAAAAGTCTCTTGGACTAGTTCGCGTGCGGAATCATGTGAATGAGTTAACTGAAAAGTGAATCCATACAACAAGTCGAAATACTTCTCATAGATACAATTAAATGCTTTATATGAGCCTTTCTGTAGTTGTTTGATAAGTTCAATATCTTGCTCCATCGGTACCTATTGAATATCTTTGGTTTTTTAGTTTTTCATGTATGATTTTGTACAAAGATACGCTATAATTTGACAATTACAAGTTTGTGTTTTTAAGTTCAGATGAATATTCTAACATTTCAGCAGCGAAAAAATACGTTTCGGCAAAATAAAGTAAGTTTGTATTACGTCTATATAATATGTTTGTACTGAAATGAATGATTGGAGGATTAAAATAGTAGAGAGAAATGGCAAACACATTACTGTTGGGGTTGTTAGCTTCGTTTACGTGTGCCGACTATAGGTCGGTACAGGCAGAGAGTAAACCAGTCGTGGAAGACGAAAAAGTGATTCCGGAGATTTTGGATAAGTCTCTATTTGAAGAGGCAGGACTGGTTATTAATAGATGATCGGATGGATTTTAAAAACATTCGTTGTGTGTATTGAATTAATTCTGTTACTTAAAATTTAAAGACGTATGAAGAAGTTGTTTTTATTTGCTTTGGCTGTTACGGCTTTATTCTCTTCTTGCGAAAAAGATCCCGATCTGAATAAGCTCGACAGCGATTATGCTGTTTATACGAATTATGATAACAGCATTCAGTTTAACAAATTCAGTTCTTATTATCTTCCTGACAGTATTCTGGTCGCCGGTGGCGGTATGAAAGCCCAATACTGGAAAGACGAGAATGCTCAAAAGATCATCAGCGAGGTGGTTGCCGAGATGGACGACCGGGGATATATCCGTGTGGATGATAAAGAAAAAGCCGATATCGGCTTGCAACTGTCCTATGCACAGCAGACTACGCAGATCATAACTCCGGGTTACGGTTACGGCTATGGTTGGTGGGGTGCCGGTTTCTGGGGCCCGTTCTGGAATGACTGGTATTATCCTTATCCGGTTTCCTATAGTTATGACACCGGGACGTTTGTTGCGGAAATGGTTGACCTGACAGCTAAATCTGCCGATCAGAATAAGAAAGTCGATCTGCCGGTTATCTGGCATGCTTATGCTTCGGGGTTGGTCTATAACAATTCGCGTATCGACATGCAGCTGACGCTTCGTGCTGTGGAACAGGCCTTCGAACAATCTCCTTACCTTAATATACTGTATACTGATAAATAATAAATCCGGAAGATTATGAAAACGATAAGATACATTTTTAAGAAACAATTCATATTGTTGATGATACTGTCCGTTTTCTGTTTGAAAGGACAGGCACAGGTGGAAGATAACCTTCATTTTAATGTGGACTGGCAGATGAACGCACCTATCAGTACTGATTTTGCAGATAAGATCAGTGGCTGGGGTATGAATTTCGAAGCCGGTTATTATGTGACTCCGCGCTGGTCGTTGGGAGCATTTCTGAGTTTCCATACCAATCATAAATATGTGGACCGCCAGACATTGCAATTGTCGCCGACCCAATCGCTGACTACCGACCAGCAATTGTCGGCTTTCCAGCTTCCTTTCGGTCTTTCCACTTCCTACCGTCTCGGACATAATGATTATCTGAAGCCGTATGTCGGAGTGAAATTGGGAGCGATGTATGCGGAGAACTCCAGTTACATGACGACTGTCCGTTATTATTCAAATCCCTGGGGCTTCTATGTCTCTCCGGAGGTCGGAGTGAATATTTATCCCGTACCGGATAAGCGTTTTGGCTTCCATGTGGCTCTGTATTACAGCTATGCCACCAACCAGACAGATTTGCTGACCTACTCGATGAACGGGCAGAACGATCTGGGTTTTCGTGTCGGTTTATGCTTCTAATCAATCCAACAAATAATGCAAAACAAATACAACCATTTTTTCAACTTTTTCCTGTTCTCGGGATTAGCCTGTTTCTCACATTTGTTTCTGGTGCTTTATTCGGACCTTTCACCGCAGCATCAGAACGTGTTGATTTCTTTCTGGGCTTTCCTGTTGGTTGTATTTGTTTTTAATGTGATCGGGTTCAGTATTATCCTTATCAGTGAATGGCAGCGGAAAAGCTATCAGGTCCTGATGAAAAGGAATAATCAGTTACTGATCAATTGCCTGTTGATGGCGGGACTTTTGTTTTTGATAAACTATCTGCTGTCTTCTGTCGTAAAAGTATTATTGGAGATACCTTCGCCGTTTGTGTTGAAGGGAGCCGGCTTCCGGATGATGTTTGTGGTATGGCTGGTTGAGATGGTGATTGTTTGTCTTACGATGGTGGCTAACTTCTACAGGCAGTTGATCGTTCTCCATGAAAAAGCGAATAAGCTGGAAGAGAGTGCGATAAAGTCACAGTATATCGCTTTGCAGAATCAGTTGAATCCCCATTTTCTTTTTAATAACCTGAATACGCTGATTTCGGAAATAGAATATAATCCAAAGAATGCAGTTGTGTTCACCCAGCGTCTGTCGGACGTTTACCGTTATATTCTGCAAAGCCAGCAGGAGGGGCAGGTCACTTTGCGTTCGGAACTGACTTTCCTGAAATCTTTTATCTTCCTTCATCAAGTGAGGCTGGGGGATTGTATCCATGTGGATAACCGGATCGATCCTTCCTTGCTGGAAAAGAAAATACCGTCTTTCACATTGCAGCTACTGACTGAAAATGTGATTAAACACAATATAATCAATTCGGATAACCCGATGACGATTTATCTGAGTACATCGGATGATAAAAAGAAATTAGTGGTAAGCAATGAAATAAGGCTCAAGCAGAATGTTGTCAAGTCGGGTACCGGACTGAAGAATTTATCTACCCGTTGTAAACTGGTTAGCGATCAGGATATATCGATAGAGAATGATTCTAAATGTTTTACCGTTAAAATCCCATTATTAAATGAATAAGATAAAAGCAGCCATCATAGAAGATGAAATCCCGGCGGCACGTTTGCTGAACAAAATGTTGACGGAGTTGCGCCCTGAATGGGAGATCCTGGTTTTGCCGGGCAATGTGGAAGGTGCCGTAAAGTGGTATCAGGATAATCCCCATCCCGATATCCTCTTTCTGGATATCCAACTGACCGATGGCGTTTCCTTTTCTTTTATCGAACAGGCGAATCCGGAGAGCATGATCGTATTTACTACGGCTTACGACGAATATGCGATCCGTGCTTTTAAAGCGAACAGTATCGATTACCTGTTGAAACCGATCGATAAGGAACGGCTGGGCGAAGCTTTGGAGAAATATGAAAAGCTTACTTCCAAATTCTATAAAGAGTTTAATAAGCAAGGAGATATCCTGGAGATACTTCAGAATATAACCAATCCGGCAAAGAAATACAGAACCCGTTTCCTTATTTCGGGGGAGGACAAACTATTTACGTTGCAGGTGGATGATATTGCTTATTTCTATTCTGAAAATAAAATAACCTTTGCCGTAACTAATCAGAATAAAGAACATATAATAGACTTGTCTCTGGATAAGTTGTGCGAGCAGCTGGACCCGGATCGCTTCTTCCGGACAAACCGGCAAACGATAGTTAGTGTACAGGCTATCCAAAAAATAGAATCTTATTTCCTGGGAAAAGTTGTCGTGAAAGTTATTCCTCCTTTTAAAGATAAGATTATTGTCAGCCGTGAAAAGATCAGTGCTTTCAAGCTGTGGCTGAACTATTGAATTAAAAAAGCGCATAAATGAATATAGATTTGTCAAAAAGCAAACCTGTAAGTGTCGTTTTATTCATTTATTTGTGTCGTTATATGCTTTTAATTCAATATAAAAAAGGATACCATGGATTTTAGAGTTGTTATATCAGTACTTGTAAGTGTGTGGATGTTTTCTGTAAATAGCATTACGGCGAAAGAGGCAACAAGTAATAAAAAGGAAAAATCTCCGCGAATAATCAATATAGTCAATTTTATCCGCCAGACAGACTATCGTCTGGAAAACTCGGATGCGCTGATGTTTGAAACGGTGGAGAAACAAATCGACCTGGTTAATCAGTATAACTTTCCGGCAACTTTTCTGTTTCAGTATGATGCCCTGATCAATCCGGAGTATCAGAAATTGATGAAAACCAAGCTTAATCCTACATGTGAACTTGGTGCATGGTGGGAAATTACCCAGCCTCATGTGGAAGCGGCCGGATTGAAATGGCGCGGAGAACATTCATGGGTATCGACAGCCAATATCGCTTTTACTCCGGGATATACTTTGGAAGAAAGGGAAAAACTGGTGGATGTCTATATGGCGAAATTTAAGGAGATTTATGGTAAATATCCTAAGTCTGTAGGATCCTGGTATGTTGATTCACATACGTTGGAGTATATGTATAAAAAATATGGTATTGTCGCTTCCTGTAACTGCAAGGATCAGGTTGGTACTGATGGCTATACATTGTGGGGAGGGTATTGGAACCAAGCCTATTATCCCAGTAAGCTGAATGCATATATGCCGGCCCAGACAGACGAATACCAGATCCCGGTGCCTGTATTCCGTATGTTAGGCAGCGATCCGATGTACCAATATGATGCTGGGATAGGCTCTAACCATCAGGGTGTTATAACACTTGAACCCGTATATACCGAAGGGGGAAAAAGTAAAAAGTGGGTGGACTATTTCCTTAAAACGATTGTTGATGAACCCTGTCTGGCATTCAATTATGCACAGGCCGGTCAGGAAAACTCATTTACCTGGTCGGGAATGGTAGAAGGTCTGATCATGCAATTCCCTCTATTCGACTCATTGAGTAAAGCCGGAAAGATTCGGGTAGAGACACTGGAAGAATCCGGTCGCTGGTTTAAGGAACAATTCCCAAAAACTCCGGCTACTGCGATAACTACTTTAGCTGATGTCCGTAATGAAGGAAACAAGTCTGTTTGGTATAACAGCCGTTTCTACCGTTCTAATTTGTATTGGGAAAAAGATGGTTTCTGTTTCCGGGATATTCATTTGTTTGATGAAAAAATGAAGTCCGAATATCTGGATACTCCGGGTACGGGCGGACAATTTTTCTATTATACATTACCGGTTATCGACAGATTCTACTGGAGTACGCCGGACGATAAGATTGGACTTCGGGTTGTGAAGCTGGATAAGAATGGAAAAGGGACGGAACTTGTTTTGGCCGATCCCGTAGTCAGCGAACCATCAAAGAGTGTTTTAAATGTCGAGTCTAAAGATAAGAACGGGAATAATTTTATTTTCACGTTTAACGAGGACAAGATCGATATTTCATGTAATGCAGCAGAAAGTGGTTTGGATTGGGCACTTGAGTTGAGGGTTCCGCAGGACAGACTTGACCGCCTGCCATTTAAAGACTTTGAAAAATCGTCTGTAAAGTCTGAGTTCAGAGGATTCAATTATAATGTAGCATGTGAAAAAGGTAGTATAGTCAAAGGCAATAATACGGATTATGTGTTGAGATTTGTACCGTCTGGTAACAAGTTGGTCATTGATTGCACAACCGGTCAATGAAAATAAAACTTTTTTAATCGGACGGTTGCAGGGCCCGGTTTCACGCTCTGTTGAGAAAAGAAGCCGGGCTCTTGTTTTTTGAGGGAAAGAGACATTATAAGTATAATTAAATCTAAGTTTATCATGAGAACAATAACATCTTTATTTATTCTTTGGGCATTTCTTGTCATCTGCAACCCTGTTGCTGCTCAGGTTACCGAAAAAGAGTTTAATCTTGACTTATGGGAGAACGGACTTCCGAATACCAATGGTATAGACCGTACTCCTTTCGATGATAATATTCAGAACTATAAACCTTCGTTGCGCATTTTTCTGCCTCCAAAAGAAATAGCTACCGGACGCGCTATAATAGCTTGCCCGGGAGGTGCTTATGGCGGACTGGCTTATAATCACGAAGGTTATGACTGGGCTCCTTTTTTTAACAAGTTAGGGATTGCCTATGTTGTTTTGAAATATCGGATGCCGAGAGGAAATAGAGAGGTTCCCTTCTCTGATGCGGAAGAGGCGATACGGCTGGTAAAAGAGAAGGCGAAAGAATGGAATATTAATCCGGCTGATATAGGGATCATGGGGTCTTCGGCCGGTGGACATCTGGCTTCCACTATGGCAACACATGTAAAATCAAGTGTGCGACCGGCTTTTCAGGTGCTGTTTTATCCTGTGATCACAATGGACAAATCATTTACACATCTCGGCTCTCATGATAATCTATTGGGAAAGGATGCTTCCCAAGAACTGGAAGATCTGTATTCCAATGAAAAGCAGGTAACTAAAGAAACCCCGAGAGCTTACATCGCTTTTTCGGACGACGATGATGCAGTTCCTACTAAAAACGGTGCACTTTACTATCTGGCATTAAAGGAAAATAAGGTACCGGCTTCTTTCTTTATCTATCCTTCCGGAGGACATGGATGGGGCAGCAGAAAAGATTTCAAATACAATAAGGAGATGTTACAAGATTTGGAAGCCTGGCTTTTGAGTTTTTAAAAAACAGGTATCATTTAGATACTATCAAATATATTACATCAAAAATCATTTTTATAACCAATATTTTTCTTAGAATATAGAGCTTTGGAACGGCTAATGTTTTGACTAAGATAATTTATATAAATGATTTTACTATAAAATAACAAGCGGATGAAAAAGCTTATATTGTTTATTACTGTTACTACTTTCTTTAGTTATTCCGGGGTTAGCGGGCAGTCTGTTCGTTTGACCGGCTTACAGAGTGATCACCTTGAAACCCCGATAGGTGTCGATAATCCGACTCCTCGTCTTTCATGGAGGATGGATGATAGTAGGCAAGGAGCGAAACAGACTTCATATCGTGTGCTGGTGGATAAAGACTCGATGAAAGTTGTTAACGGAAAAGCTGATATATGGGATACCGGAAAAATAAACACCGGAGATATGTTGATCACTTATGCGGGTAAACAACTCGAACCTTTTACTAAGTATTACTGGAAGGTGATAGGCGGCGATCTGGAATATAAAGAAGTATTTTCGCCTGTCAGTTCCTTTGAAACTGGAATGATGGACATCAAGAACTGGCAGGGATCCTGGATTGGTGACGGGCAGGATGTCAATTATGAACCGGCTCCTTATTTCCGGAAAAAATTCACGACAGGCAAAAAAATAAAATCGGCACGTGCCTATATCGCTGTCGGCGGATTGTATGAATTATATATTAATGGTGAAAAGATCGGTAACCACCGTCTGGATCCGTTGTATACCCGTTTCGATAGACGTAACCTGTATGTCACTTATGATGTTACCGGGCAACTTCGGAATGGCGACAATGCCATAGGAGTCTTGCTTGGAAACGGATGGTACAACCATCAATCGAAAGCAGTGTGGGATTTTGACCGTGCTCCCTGGCGGAACAGGCCGGCTTTCTGCCTGGATCTTCGTATTACTTACAGTGACGGCAGTGTAGAGACCATCCCGACGGACCTTAGCTGGAAAACATCTTCAGGAGCATTGGTATTCAATAGTATTTATACCGGTGAACATTATGATGCCCGGCTCGAACAGAAAGGCTGGAATACTCCGGACTTCGATGATTCCAAGTGGAGAGGCGTTGGACTCAGAGGCGTTCCTTCTCAAAATATCGTGGCACAGCAGGTCCGTCCGATCCGTAATGTGCTGACTATTCCGGCTAAGTCGGTCAATAAGATAAATGACAAGACATATGTTTTTGATTTCGGTCAGAATATGGCAGGTGTAACCAATATCAAAGTATCGGGCGAAGAAGGTACCGAAGTCAGAATTATGCATGGAGAACGGCTTTTTGATAACGGACGCATTGACATGTCCAATATTGATGTGTATTACAGGGGCGATAAGGAAAAAGATCCTTTCCAGACCGATATTTTAATTCTTAGCGGTGGCGAGGATGAGTTTATGGCAAAGTTTAATTATAAAGGTTTCCGTTATGTGGAAGTAACCAGTGACAAACCGATTGAACTAAACCAGAACAGCCTGACCGCTTTCTTTATGCACAGCGATGTGCCTGCTTCCGGAGAGATCAAGACATCGAGTGAGCTGGTAAATAAATTGTGGTGGGCTACCAACAATGCTTATCTGTCGAATCTGATGGGATACCCGACCGATTGTCCGCAACGCGAAAAGAACGGATGGACGGGTGACGGTCATTTTGCGATAGAAACAGCTTTGTATAACTTCGATGGAATTACCGTATATGAAAAATGGCTGGCCGACCACCGGGATGAGCAACAACCCAACGGGGTACTTCCCGATATTATACCAACCGGAGGCTGGGGGTATGGTACGGATAACGGACTGGACTGGACGAGTACAATAGCTATTATCCCCTGGAACCTGTATATGTTTTATGGAGATAGCAAGCCTTTGGCTGATTGTTATGAGAATATCAAGCGTTATGTCAATTATGTGGATCGTACGAGTCCGAATCATCTGACATCCTGGGGACGTGGAGACTGGGTTCCGGTTAAGTCCCGTTCCAATAAAGAGTTTACGTCATCCGTCTATTTTTATGTAGACACTAAAATATTGGCGACTGCCGCCAAGCTGTTTAACAAGCAGGATGATTATACATATTATACGGCATTAGCCGAAAAGATCAAAGAGGCTGTCAATAATAAATATCTGAATAAGGAGACCGGAATATATGCCGGTGGTTCCCAGACGGAATTAAGTGTTCCTCTGCAATGGAAGATCGTACCGGAAGATATGATCGCTAAAGTTGCGAAGAATCTGGCAAAGAAAGTGGAAGAAGCCGGATTCCATCTGGATGTCGGTGTATTAGGTGCAAAAGCAATCCTGAATGCATTGAGCGAAAACGGATATCCGGAGACAGCTTATAAGGTAGCTGCACAGGATACCTATCCGTCATGGGGCTGGTGGATCGTCAATGGGGCTACGACTTTATTGGAAAACTGGGATTTGAAGGCTGAACGTGATATTTCGGATAATCACATGATGTTCGGAGAGATAGGCGGATGGTTCTATAAAGGTCTGGGAGGTATTTTCCCCGATCCTGAACAGCCTGGTTTCAAACATATTATATTGCGTCCGAATTTTGTAAAGGAATTGAAGCATTTTGAAGCAAAACATGATTCTCCTTACGGACAGATCATCTCTAAATGGGAGTGGAACAGAAAGAAGATCAATTATGAAGTGGTTGTTCCGGCAAACAGTACGGCAACGCTTTATTTACCTGACTATGTCAAAGGAGATAAAGTTATCAAACTGGAGGCTGGCAAACACAATCTTAATTTCTTTATTTTATAGGGGGCAGCAAAAAGTTTGTCATAGCTGATTATTAATGCGTTATAGCAAATATGGCTTACAACCGGGGTAAAAAAGTACCTACTTTTGACCTTGAGTTTGTCACGATTAACATTTGAAAACATTCTCAAAAAGCTATTAGCGAACGCAGATGATACCGACTTTCATACAATCTATTCGGCTGAATGATATAGTGGTGTATCACCAGGATGATATCGGAATGCCATCCCGGTCATGATAGAACGTCACCGGGATGGTATTTTGCAAAAGCAATAGCTTTCGGGTTTAGAAGCTATTGTTTTTATCTTTAGAATAAGTTGTTTTCGGACTTAGTTATAAACGATTCCGGTAGGAAATACTATATAAAAAAAGAGATACCTCACTGAAGTATCTCTTTTTCGCTCTTCCTCTTGGACTTGAACCAAGGACCCTCTGATTAACAGTCAGATGCTCTAACCAACTGAGCTAAGGAAGAAAATATGTCTTTCAGTCTTTCCCGATGTCTTTTCGCTCTTCCTCTTGGACTTGAACCAAGGACCCTCTGATTAACAGTCAGATGCTCTAACCAACTGAGCTAAGGAAGAAAATATGTCTTTCAGTCTTTCCCGATGTCTTTTCGCTCTTCCTCTTGGACTTGAACCAAGGACCCTCTGATTAACAGTCAGATGCTCTAACCAACTGAGCTAAGGAAGAATTTTCAATCTTTCAGCGGCTTGTTGTATGCCTTTCTGAAATTGCACTGCAAAAGTAGAGGTTCTTTTTGAAATATGCAATATCTTTGCAGAAAAAATTTGAAAAAATGAATACGATAGGCTTAGGAAACGCTTTGGTAGATGTTTTACTTCGGTTAGATAGTGATGATGTGCTTGCAGAAGTAGGTATAAAGAAGGGGGCAATGGATATGATCGGTCAGGAACAGATGATCGCTATCCGTAAAACACAGGAACGGTTGGAGAAAAGCCAGGCTCCGGGTGGCTCTGTTTGTAATACGATGCGTGCAATGGCTTGCCTGGGTGCAAATACCGGTTTTATAGGAAAGATCGGTACGGATGCGGTTGGTGAATATTATGAAAAGGCGTTGCAGGATGCGAACGTGTCTCCTTATTTTATAAAGACAGAGGGTATTTCGGGCAGTTGTACCGTATTGATCTCAAAAGACGGTGAACGTACGATGGGTACATTCCTTGGTCCGGCTCCGACGATTACGCCGGATGAAATAAAGGAGGAGATCCTTAGCCGGTATAACTGTATATATATAGAAGGATATTTGCTGGTAAACGAAGAGTTGGTTCGTACTACCATGCAAAAAGCAAAGAAACTGGGATTGAAAGTGGCTCTCGATCTTTCTAATTTTAATATTGTAAATGCATTCAAGGGATTGCTGGATGATATTATTCCTGAATATGTCGATATTCTTTTCTCCAACGAAAGTGAAGCGGAGGCTTTTACCGGTCTGAAAGCAGAGGAAGCGGTAAAGGTTCTTTCCGGAATGGTAGAGGTCTCTTTGGTTACTCTGGGTAAGGAAGGTGCGTTAGTGGGAAGTAAAGGACAGGTCATTGCCGTTCCGGCAGAAGGAGGCAAGCCGGTCGATACAACCGGAGCAGGCGATCATTTTGCTGCCGGGTTCCTGTATGGGCAATCTGTGGGAGCTACATTGGAACAGTCGGCCCGGATCGGTTCGCTTCTGGCCGGATATATTATAGATGTGATCGGGGCTCAGATCCCGGATGACAAATGGGAACAAATAAAGTTAAAAGTAGATGCGATATTATCCTGAAAAGGGTTTTATGTATACATTTACATCGTTAATTAACTAAATATTCTATGTTTAAGAAGGTACGACGAGAAAGATTGATAGGTTTGTTTTGCTTATTGCTCCTGGCTGGGAGTATTTTGCCGGGACAGGCTCAGAAAGATAACCGCTTTGAAGTAAGTAAGAACCTGGACATTTTCAATGCTTTGGTGAAAGAGGTCGAAATGTTCTATGTGGATTCGGTGGATGTTGAAAAAACAGTCCGGAGAGGGATCAATGCCATGTTGAGTGGTCTGGACCCTTATACTGTCTATTATCCGGAACAGGATATGGATGAACTGAAAATAATGACTACCGGCGAATATGGCGGTATCGGTTCTTATATCCGTGAGCGGAAAGAAGGGGGAGTGTATATCATTGAACCTTTTGAAGGTATGCCTGCTGCTTTGGCGGGTTTGAAAGCCGGAGACCGCATCCTGGCTATCGATACAGTCGATACGAGCAATAAAACATCCAGTGAAGTCAGTGAACTGCTGAAAGGAGTGCCCAATACAAAAATGGTATTGAAGATACAGCGTCCGAACGAAAAGAAACCCCGCGAAGTGGAACTGGTCCGTAAGCAGATTCTGGTAGACCAGGTTACTTATTATGGTGTTCGTGGCGATGGTGTCGGTTACATCTATCTGAAAGGGTTTACCGATAAGAGCGCACAGGAAGTGAAAAATGCTCTGGAAGATTTAAAGAAGAATCATCAGATAAAATCATTGATCCTGGATTTACGGAATAACGGAGGTGGTTTGCTGGAAAGTGCCACTCAGATCGTTGGTATGTTTGTCCCGAAAGGGAAAGAGGTAGTATCGACCAAAGGCAAGGTTAGCCAGTGGGACCGTACTTACCGTACATCCAATGAACCGATCGATACGATTATGCCGATGGCAGTCCTGATCAATGGCAATTCGGCCTCTGCTGCCGAAATCGTTTCCGGCGCATTACAGGATATGGACCGTGCCGTATTGGTGGGCCAGCGTTCGTATGGAAAAGGCTTGGTACAGTCTACCCGTGAACTTCCTTATGAAGGGCGTCTGAAAGTAACAATGAGTAAATATTACATTCCCAGCGGCCGTTGCATCCAGCAGATGGATTATTCCCACAGGAAAGCGGACGGCAGTGTGGCTGCTATTCCGGATAGCCTGACATCTGTATTCTATACATCGAAAGGGCGTCCTGTCCGTGACGGTGGCGGTGTACGTCCGGAGTTTGAAATAGAGGAAGAAGAGATGCCGACTATCATGTATTATCTGGTGACCGATTTTGTCCTGGTGGACTTTGTTACGGATTGGGCACAGAAACATAAGACAATTCCTTCTGTGGAAGAGTTTACTGTTTCCGATGAGGATTTTGAAGCATTCAAAAACTATGCGAAAGAAAAGAATTTCACTTATGACCGTCAGAGCGAAAAGATCTTGAAAAACCTGAAAGAAGTAGCCCAGTTAGAAGGCTATACAGACAGGGATTCAACTATTTTCACTGAATTGGAAGCCCGCTTAACTCCAAATCTGGACCGGGATTTCGACCTTTATAAGGATCAGATTAAAAAGTTACTGGCTTCGGAGATCGTAAAACGTTATTATTTCCAGAAAGGCGAACTGCTTGAAAGCCTGAAAGATGACGAAGTACTGGATAAAGCGATCGAAGTTCTGAGCAACCCGGAATTATATAGCAAGACATTAAGCACCCCGGAAGAAGGAGAAACCAAACCGGCTGACGAAAAAGCTGATTCGTCGACCAAAGGAGGTGATATAGCTTATGTATTTGATCAGACTGTAGGATAGAATCTATAAGACCGATATATTGAGGGAGTAAACAAAATTGTTTATTCCCTTTTTTTATTTTGTGAAAAGGATTTCTGGCTTTCTATTTGAATTTAATATGCAGAACAACCAATTCGGATACAGTCCCTACCCGGTAAGGAGGGCCGGCTATGCCTATGCCGGAAGATACATAAAACTGGGTCGGACCTTTTTTATGATAACCGTAGGGGCATTCATAGATCAGTTTCATTAACAGGGGATAGGGCCATAACTGCCCGTTATGGGTATGTCCGTGAAGTCCCAGATCCACACCGTTCATGGTCATTTCTGCAAATGACCAGGGTTGATGGTCCAGAACAATAATCGGTTTGGTAGTATCGATGTCTGCCATTAACGTATGTAAAGCCTGCCGTTTTTTATTGATATAATCGTCTCTGCCGATCAGGTAGAAGGTTGAATCCGGTTGTACGACCGAGTCGATCAGATGTACGGCTCCGGTTTTTGCCAGCCAGCGATATTTGGCAAAACGGTTGGCGCGGTATTCGTGGTTGCCGTTTACAACGTATACACCCAGCGGTGCTTTTAGTTGCTGTAAATCATCTTCTATATGTTCCATCTCGGCAAAACGGGATTCGTAATCCATAATGTCGCCCACCAATACGACCATATCCGGGTGTTGGGCGTTACTTAGTGCGACATAGCTTTGGACCAGCTTTTTACCGATCACTTCGCCGATATGCAAATCGCTCATCATAACCACAGTCAGGCTGTCGCGGTCGCTGCTCCCTTTGGGCAGAGTGACATATACGTCTTTGACTATCGGGTAGGCGACGGTCAGGTAGGCTTTCACCATCAGGCAAGATACTCCGGCTATAATTACAAAAAACAGGGTTAACTTAGTCTGTTTCCAATGTTGTGTCAGCCATTGGGGAAACCAATGGAAGAAACGGTCAGATAGTCTGAGCACTTCCAGCGTCAGCAATGAAAGCGTGATATAGACGGAAGCAATATACCAGGTGTTGCAGATATATTGGATCGTGGTCATTATATGATCCGGCAATTCCTTGCGGAAGAAAAATCCGAAGAAATAAATCGCCAGTTCCAGTATAAAAAATAATGTATAAGGAATACGCCAGCTTTTTTTAGCCGGTATTGCCTGATAGCCCCTCCAAAAGATATAGGGATTCAGTAACAATTGTGCTACTATCGATTGAATAAAGACTTTCATACCTGTTTGCCTTGCGGGGCTTTATTTGAATGCAATATTGAATACCACCATCTCGCTGTTCGTCCCGATCCGGAAAGGAGGTCCCCAGAGTGATAAGCCGGAAGATACATAGATATGGCTGTTACCCCATTGTCTGTATCCATAACTTTGCTCGAACAAGCGGTCTGTCAGCAGGTTCATCGGCCAGATTTGTCCCCGATGTGTGTGTCCGCTGAATTGAAGATCTATGCCGGCTTTCTCCGTTTCCTGCAGGTCATACGGCTGATGATCCAAAAGAATAACAGGTTTATCCGGGTCAATGTTTTGCGATAAAGCCTGAAGGGATAAGCGTGACGGATTATGACGGTCGTCACGTCCGGCTATCTGAAGCCCGTTGGGGAGTGTAACCACTGTGTCGCGTAACAGTTTGATCGGGGTCGATTGGATAAAATCAACGCTTTTCTTTATTCCGCTCATATATTCGTGGTTTCCCGGAACCATATAAATGCCTTGCGGTGCTTTCAGTTGCGAAAGCTCTTCTTGCATATTCTCTGCATAAAGAGGCGTTACGCTGTTGTCTATCAAGTCTCCTCCGATCAGGATCAGGTCCGGTTGTTCGGCATTGATCATGCTTACATATTTCTTTAGTTGTGCTTTGTTTGTGCCGTAACCCAGGTGGATGTCGCTTATGGCAACAACTTTCATCGGTTGTTGATTACTGTTGACAACCTTGTTGATAACTATGTTGAAAACTTGTGTCTTCGGATGTTGATAATGATAATAGCCGTAACTTAATAGGCTGAGTGTCAGTAGGAGAGATATGTAAAACCCATATTTAAAACTCCCGTTGAAAAGTTTGAATATATCGAACGCAATCAGGAATAATACCATATACAAAGTAAAAACCAGCCAGCCGGTTCCCACTTCGTGTATGGTATGTGCCATCACATCCGGATATTTTACATTCCTTGCCAGCATACTGACTACGAATGCAAGTGCACAACTCCAGAATAGAACTGTCAGAAGCACCTTTACGCCGAAAGGCTGGGCCACAAGCGTCTGTGCCCCTCTGATAAATATATAAATATTCCCTGCAAAGTAAGCGCAAAAAAGAGCGATGAAAATTGTAGGCATTTTGTCAAATTTTCGGCAAATGTACATAATAATCTTCAATTCATTTGTGAAAAAAGGTTTTGGCGTATAAGTAGAAAAATGTTTCACATCTGACAATGTCTGATTTATTTCGGATAACCAACCGGGTTATTCATCATCAATACCTGGCTGTCCGTCAGCTTGAGGATTTTTTTCAGTGCGGCCTGATCCATGCTTGCTCTGGGTACTGTAGACAATCCTATACCAGCACAACATAAGTTTATATTTTGTGAAACGATACCGGCATCCATTGCCGCCATCAGTTTTGTGTGATCCCCGACATTACCGAAACGGGAAAGATCGGATACCAGAACGAGACAAACGGGAGCATCTTTAACGAAATCCTGGCCTCCTCCAACGGCAGCACGATGATCTCCCTTTGCTATCGGATTCAGTGCATGGGCTTTTGCATCATATAGATAAGCGCCATCTTTCATAATAACATACACATCGATATCCTGTTTGTTCAAAGCCGACGGAGCCGTGCGTTTTCCGTCTGTACGGTTAATGCCGTTGGCAGCCCATAACAAATCTGAAAGATCCTGTGCGCTTAGTTCTTTCGCTGCATATTCGCGGTCGGAATGACGGTCGGAAAATGCTTTCATAACAGCTGTTCCGCGAGCCTTGTCCGGAGCATTGAGTTTAATGACTTTAAGATCCTGTGCATTCATAGCGGAAATGAATAATAAAGCGGTTAAAATGATTGAAATCTTTCTCATATCTATATTTATTAATAGTAATTCCTACAAATTTAAAACAAATTCATCTAATCGAACAGCAAAATACATCTTTTACAAATCTTTAATCCCGCTAAATACGAAGGTTTCGTAGAAACTTATACATTTGCATCGGGTTTACACTATTTTTTAGTAATAAATATAATAAATCAATCGATAACCTCTAAATTTTTTTAATTTGATGAAAGAAAAACTGCTCTACTTAGTGTTGGTGTTGATGATGACTGTGCCTTTGTGTGCGCAGAACCAGAATGCCGCTGATTACACGATCAAGGGACAGGTAGTTGATTCCCTGTCTAATGAAACAGTTCCTTATGCCACGTTGAGTATCGCTTTGGCAAATGCGCCCCAGAAAGCGATCAAACTGTTGGCCTGTGATGATGATGGAAAGTTTACCACCACATTAAAACAACCCGGTACATACATTATGTCTATGCAATCTTTAGGAAAGCTTCCTGCCGTAAAACGCTTTACATTGTCTGAAGGTAAGAAAAGCTTGAATCTGGGTAAGTTGTTTATGAACGATGACACCCAGCAGATCAATGAAGTAACGGTTGTTGCCCAGAAACCGTTGGTAACGGTGGAAGTGGATAAAATTACCTATAGTCTGGATGATGATCCGGAAGCAAAGACTAACAATGCGTTGGAAATGTTCCGTAAAGTCCCGATGATAACCGTGGATGGTGAAGATAAAATCCAGTTGAAGGGTTCTTCAAACTACAAAATTTATATGAATGGTAAACCTTCTAACCTGTTGAGCGGTGAAAACGCATCAGACGTATTGAAGAGTATGCCGGCAAGTTCAATCAAAAATATTGAGGTAATTACAGATCCGGGGTCCAAATATGATGCAGAAGGCGTAGGAGGTATTATCAATATTATCACATCAAAAAATGCAATGCAGGGATATACTGGTACGGTTCGTGCGAATGCAAGTACATTAGGTAGCTTTGGCGGCGGTGGATATGTTTCATTGAAGGTCGGAAATTTAGGGCTTACGGCAAACTATGGTTATAACAACCGTAACTCACCTTGGAATGATTCACATAGTGAACGTGAAACAGATGAAGATCGTTTGGCAGAAGGTAGACCAACTAAATTAATAGAAGACGGGCGTAGCAAGTATAAAGGACCGTTCCAATATGGTTATCTGGAAGCTAGTTATGAAATTGATACATTGAATTTAATAAGTGTTGGTGCTAATTTGTTCCGCGGAAAATCTAAAAACTTATCGGAGTTGGATGCTGTATTAAACCCACTGGGAGACGAATTCAATTCATCTCCGATTTATAAATTTCATCGTAACAGTGTTTCTGAAGGAACTTTCGGTTCTACAGATTTGAATGTGGATTATCAGCATTCTACTTCTAAAAAAGATGAGTTGTTGACCGTTTCTTATCGTTTCAGTCAATCTCCGAACGACAGTGAAAGTAATACCGAACTTTCTGATGTTGTTAATTACTATCTGTCTAATGAATATCCCAAATGGAATATTAATGATGCCTCTACGATAGAACATACCGGACAGATTGATTATACAACTCCACTTTTTAATAAGCAGACATTGGAAGCGGGTGTAAAATATATCAATCGTCAGAATAAAAGTAATACGTTGGAACAGATTTATAATGATTCGACGAAAATGTGGGAGGATCATTCTCGGGATAACAGCCAGTTTCGCCATACACAACATATTTACTCGGCTTATCTGGGCTACCTGATACGTTTAAACAAGTTTGGAATTAAAGCTGGTGTACGTGCTGAAGGAACAAGTTTAAAGGCTGAGTTTGCTCGCAAACCGGATATGGATTTCAGTACCAATTATTTTGATGTGGTACCGAATGCTACTTTAACTTATCAGATAGACATGTCTACTCAAATCCGTTTGGGATATAATATGCGTATTCAACGACCGGGTATCTGGTATCTGAATCCGTATATTAACGATGTGGACCCTCAAAATATCTCTCAGGGTAATCCGAATCTGGATTCGGAAAAGAGTAATAATGTGAACCTGAACTTCAGTAAGTTTACTCAAAAGTTCAGTATCAATGCTAGTCTGAGTTATACATTTGTAAATAATCCGATTGAACGTTATTCTTTTACAGCAGATTTTCCGGTAGACGATCCTCGTTCGCAATATAACGGTGCTATGTGGAATACCTATGATAATATAGGTAAGAAACAGCAAGTTGGTATGTTTCTGTATGGAAACTGGTCGCCTACAACTTGGTTCCGTATTTATATGAATGGTGGACTTGATTATACAGACCTGAAAGCTCCTACTTTGGATTTGAAGAAAGATGGTGTTAGTGGACGTGTATTTGCAGGTACGCAATTTACACTACCTAAAGATTTTCGTATTAACTTGAATGGCGGTTATTTCAGTCCGTGGATCATGTTACAAGGTAAGCAGTCGCCTTTCTATTTTGCAGGTCTGAATGTTAGTAAGGATTTCCTGAAAAAGAAATTGTCTGTTTCTGTCGGTGCAAACAATCCGTTCTGGAAAACGATGAAGATGGAGATGACTACTAATGGGGAAGGGTTCCGTAATGTGTCAACCAACTGGCGTAGTGCCCGTGAGTTCCGTTTCAGTGTCTCTTACCGCTTCGGAACAATGAAAGGACAAATCAAGAAAGTACGCCGTGGTATCAGCAATGATGACTCAAAAGGCGGTGGTGAAAATAATCAGGGCGGCGGAGAGCAGTCGATGTAATTTTTAATTATAATATCTGAAAGGCCCGGATTTTTGTCCGGGCTTTTTTGGGTTTCTATACGATCTGTATTCATTTACCAGCCTTACTAATTCTAATTACTACGGCAACTAATCAATGGTTGATAACCATCAACCGAACGGTTCATAATTATCGGCCGATTGGCTCATAATTATCGACCAAACGGCTGACAATTATCAGCCGCTAAATAGATAGGGTGAAAAATCTTCTAACATACTATAGATGAGTAATGAAGAACGGTATGAAGATTCGATGTAAAGCTAATGAATTTTTTACTGTCCGCTATTCATAAAAAGGCATATTTGGACAAAAAAGTACCTTTTCTTAGACAAAAAGTGTCTTTCCTATCGAAAGGTTCGTTTTATCTTTGTTACCGGAATCAGAAATAAATAACATGAAACACATTATTATTGGTTTGTTGCTGGTACTTTGCAGCACATTTACTTATGCATCCCGTAAGGAGATACTTTTGAATAACGACTGGATGTTCCGTTTCTCGCATCAGGTGCAGAAGAAGAGTGAACAAAGAGTCAATCTGCCTCATACATGGAATAGCGGCGATGCCTTATCCGGTAAACAGGATTATTACCGTGGAATGGGTAACTATGAAAAAACTCTTTTCGTAAAACCCGAGTGGAAAGGAAAACGTTTGTTCCTGCGTTTTGAAGGCGTCAATACAATCGCAACGGTTTTTGTTAATTCAGTTTGCCTGGGTGAACATCGAGGTGGCTACGGTGCGTTTGTTTTTGAAATAACAGATAAAGTACAGTATGGTGCCGAGAATAAGATATTGGTAAAGGTGAATAATGCCTTGCAACTGGATATCATGCCGTTGGTCGGTGATTTCAATTTCTATGGCGGCATTTATCGTGATGTAAACCTGATCATTACCGATCCGGTAAATATTTCACTGACCGATTATGCTTCTCCCGGAGTTTATCTGATACAAAATAATGTAACGAAAGAACAGGCGGATGTGAAAGCTAAAGTCTTGGTTTCAAACGGTTCGTCCACGTCAAAACCGGTACAGGTGAATGTGAAAATCTGGGATGGAAACAAGATTGTGCAGCAGCAGGATATAAATCTGACTGTGGATGCAAATCAGATACATACTGCAGGACTGGAATTTTCTATTAAAAATCCTCATTTGTGGAATGGGCGGAAAGATCCGTTTATGTATCGTACGGAAGTGACATTGCTGGCTGACGGACAGGAAATAGATAAGGTAACTCAGCCGCTGGGCTTGCGCTTTTATCATGTGGATGCAGAAAAAGGTTTCTTCCTGAACGGGGAACATCTGAAACTGCACGGTGTGTGCCGCCATCAGGACCGTGCCGAACGCGGAAATGCGTTGTATAAAGAACACCATGAAGAAGATGCTGCCATTATTGCCGAGATGGGAACGAATGCGATTCGTTTGGCTCATTATCCGCAGGCTACTTATTTTTATGATCTGATGGATAAATATGGTATCGTTGCCTGGGCGGAAATTCCTTTCATTGGTCCGGGCGGTTATCAGGACAGGGGATTCAACGATCTGCCTTCTTTCCGCGAAAATGGTAAAGAACAGTTGAAAGAATTGATTCGCCAGCACTACAATCACCCGTCCATTTGTTTCTGGGGATTGTTCAACGAACTGAAAACACATGGTGATAATCCGATTGAATATATCAAAGAGTTGAATGAATTAGCTCATCAGGAAGATCCGACGCGTCCGACAACGGCTGCCAGCTTCCTGTCGTACGATAGCGATATCAGTAAAATAACCGATGTGATTGCCTGGAACCAGTATTTCGGCTGGTATGGCGGTTCTCCTTCAGATATGGGAAAATGGCTGGACGCTAATCATAAGGCGCATCCGGATTATAAGATCGGTATCAGTGAATATGGTGCCGGGGCAAGTATCTATCATCAGCAGGACTCTATTAAACCAGGTGTTGCTTCGGGCTGGTGGCATCCGGAGAATTTCCAGACATTCTATCATATGGGCAACTGGGAGGCTATTGCAGAACGCCCGTTTGTGTGGGGATCGTTTATCTGGAACCTGTTTGACTTTGGTGCCGCTCACCGTACGGAAGGCGATCGTCCGGGAATCAATGACAAAGGTCTGGTTACTTTCGACCGTAAAGTGAAGAAGGATGCTTTCTATTATTATAAGGCGAACTGGAATAAGGATGACAAATTTGTTTATATCGCTAACCGCCGTCATCGTGACCGTGATACGAAAGTGACCGATATAATGGTATTTTCTAATCTTCCCCAGGTTGAATTGTTCGTAAACGGAAAAAGTATAGGTGTACAGGGACCGGATAATTATGCCACTTTTGTTTGGAATGGTGTAAACCTGAAAGACGGGGAAAATACAATTGAAGTGCGTGGCATACAGAAGAAAAACAACATAACTGATACAGTAAACTGGACTTGTAAGTAAACATAATAGATGGTTTTTTTCTACTGAATTGTAGTTCTTGCAAAAAGAATGGTAATTTAATAAAGGTTATTGGGAATTATTTAGTAGGAAAGTCTTTATGGGATAAGGTGTTAGTGATTAATACCTTATCCCTTTTTATTTTTGTGAATATAGTTCTGTGTGGACTATGTCTTTTATTTTAACTAAACAGAACGGGACAAAAGTAGCAGATTGTATAAAATATAAACATACATTTTTGTCTAATAGATATGTATAAATTGTCCATAGCTGAAAAATTAACAGATGTATAATAGCTTGTATATAAGCCAAGTATATTTTGACCGATTGTTTCAGTTAGTAAGATATCTCTAAATTCAGCCGAATGAAGAGGGGTAGAAATACAAGATAAAAAAAGATTGTTATTATTCTATTGGCGATTATCAACGTTAATATTATGCTGAAAATTTCTCCTGTCATTCTCCTATGATAATCACTGCTCTCCAATTGAAAAATAGAATTTGTCAAAACTACTATCTACGTTGTGAAAACTAATATTTGACTCTAAAAAAGCAATGATTCTTGAATAATAATAGTCCATAGTCCACACAGGACTATTTCATTTGGTAGAAACGAACAAAACTAAAATTCCTGCACATTTAAGTCGACAAGATTTAGTGTGCGCAAACAAAATCAATTTATTAACTAAATCTGGTGTTATTATGACGAAGGATTTTAATCGTTATTATTTTTCAAGACAGATGTTTATAGGAGCTACGATGTTCCTTGCATCTGTGGGAGTTGCATCGGCCAGTCCGACAGCTCTGGGAATGAATGTTCCAGAATCAGATGTTTTCATGGCTTCTCCACAGCAAGCACAGAAAACGGTGAGTGGAGTAGTAGAAGATCAGTTTGGTCCGGTTGCCGGAGCAAATGTAGTTGAGAAGGGAACCACGAACGGAACCATTACTGACATGGATGGTAAATTTACGTTGAATGTTTCTCCTAATGCAGTTCTGGTTGTTTCTTTTATTGGTTATACGGAACAGCAAATTACAGTAGGTAACCAAACTTCCTTCAAAATCCAGATGAAGGAAGACTCCCAGGCATTGGATGAGGTAGTAGTTGTTGGTTACGGTACGCAGAAGAAAGTGAATTTAACAGGTTCTGTTTCTTCCGTAGATTTTACAGAACAAGCTGCCAGCCGTCCTATTACAAACGTATCATCAGCCTTGGGAGGTCTGTCTGCCGGTTTGCAGGTTATGCAAAGCAAAGGTAATCCGACCGACGACGGTGCTACGATCCGTGTTCGTGGTACAGGTACATTGAACAATGCCAGTCCGTTGGTTTTGGTCGATGGAATGGAAGCCTCGATGGACGCTGTCAATCCGCAGGATATTGAGACGATTTCCGTATTGAAAGATGCTGCATCGGCTGCTATTTACGGTTCACGTGCTGCCAATGGTGTAATTTTGATCACAACGAAAAAAGGTAACCGTGAAAAGATCCGTGTAACTTATTCAGGTACTTTCTCTATGGCTCAGCCATCTAACCTGCTCGATTTTGTAACGGATTATCCTACGCATATGCGTTTGATCAATGAAGCCAAATTCAATGAGGGTTACAATGATGTATTTTCAGCAGCAACAATCGAAGCCTGGGAAGCTGCCAATGCAGATCCGAATGGCCTGAATGCAAACGGTGTTCCTAACTGGCTGGCTTATCCGAATACGGACTGGAACAAAGAAATGTATAAAAATAATCTGGTTCAGGACCATGTCGTGTCCGTGAACGGAGGAAGTGAAAAGGTTACATTTTTATTGTCTGCCGGTTATATGGATAACCCTGGTTTGGTGGAAAACACCGGTTTGAAACGTTACACATTGCGTGCCAACGTAGAAGCGAATGTAAACAAATGGTTGACCTTGGGAACCCGTACATATGCTATTATGAACGATAAGGATCAGGGTAATTACGCTGATACCGGTATGTTGAACTTTATCCGCCAGACTACCCCGGGTTTGATTGGCATGTATGATGGAAAAATGGGATATAAGGAAGCAGCCGAAGAAAGTTCTACCGCTAATAATATTTGGGCATATCTGAAACAGACCGACGGACAGAACCGTTCTTCCCGTTTTAATACAACGATGTATAGTAAGATCAAGTTTATGGAAGGTCTGAGCTGGGATTTCAACTTTAATTACGGACGTCGTTTTGACGAATATAACTCACATACAGTTCCGTTGGCCCGCTATACCTTCAGTAATGGTGAGATTGCTTCTACAGCAACGACTCCGGACCAGATGACGACAACCTGGAAGTCGTATGCGGAAGAAACATATACGCTTGAAAATATCCTGCGTTATGACAAGAGCTTCAAAGGTGGTCACGATTTGAATGTAATGGTTGGTTACAACGAATATTTCTATAAACAATACGAGCATAAGCAACAGAAAAAAGGTTTGATAGACCCGAGTATCAGTGTACCCGATGCAGCCACAGAAATGCAGACCAGTACCGGTACGGCGAAAGACGAAGCGCTTCGTTCTGTATTCGGCCGTTTGAATTATGCTTATCTGTCTAAATATCTGTTTGAGGCTAACTTTCGTTATGACGGTTCTTCCCGTTTCAATTCAGATTCGCGTTGGGGTATCTTCCCGTCATTCTCTGCTGCCTGGCGTCTGTCTGAAGAGGAATTTATGAAGAATATCGGCTGGTTATCTAACCTGAAAATCCGTGCTTCCTGGGGACAAATAGGTAACAACCGCATTACAGATAAGGATGGTTACCAGGACTATTACGGTTATCAGGCTACTTATAAGACTTATAATTATTCTTTTGGAGGGGCTCAGGCTGCTGCTTTGGCACAGAACAGGATCGGTAACTCGCGTCTGGAATGGGAAAGCACGACTGTTACGAACTTTGGTGTGGATGCCGGTTTTCTCAATAATCGTTTGACAGCTGAGTTGGACGTATATAATAAGGTAACGGATGGTATCCTGACAACTCCGAACCTTCACTTGACAATGGGTATTAAGACTCCTCCGACCATGAATACGGCCGAGGTTACGAATCGCGGTTTTGAATTGACTGTAGGCTGGAAAGACCATGTAGGTGATTTCAATTATGCTGTTTCTACCAATTTCTCTTACAATCATAATGAGGTAACAAAATACCTGGGTAAGTATGAAGCCGGTTGGGTAGAGAAAGACGGTAAGAAAGTATGGCAATCGAATATCGGTGATGTATCTGTGGATAAAGATAAGGGACGTATCGTAGAAGGACATCCGATCAAAGAATATTATACATTGAATACTTATTCCGGTAATGGAACCCATTTTAACAGCGATGGTTCCGTAAATATAAATGGTGGTCCGAAAGATGGTATGATCCGTACGGAAGGTGATATGAAATGGTTGAATGCCATGATAGATGCCGGTTACAAATTTATGCCAAACCAGAGTGTCGGTCGAAATAATATCTATTACGGTGATTTGATTTATGCGGATTTGAATGGCGACGGTATTTACGGTAGTTCTTATGATTATGACTTCCAAGGATCTTCAGCTATGCCTAAGTTCGGTTATGGTATCAATATCAGCGCCAGTTGGAAAAACTTCGATTTAAGTATGTTGTGGGCTGGCAACGGTGGTTTCAAACTGTATTGGGAAGAAGATCCGTATAATAGTGTAGCAATCAGAAATGGTTTTGCAACATCTGAGCGGGTTGCGAATGATCATTACTTCTACGATCCTGAAAATCCAACTGATTCGAGAACTAATCTGAATGGTTATATTCCCCGTTTGGTAGAAAACTCGAAACAGAGCCGTCAAACCAGCAATTATTATTTGTACAACGGTACTTATATGAAATTGAAGAATCTGACAATCGGCTATACATTGCCTGTAACTCTGACAGAAAAAATTTCTGCAGAAAGGGTTCGTGTATATCTGTCTGGTGAAAACTTGTTTACCATAACATCATTCCCCGGTCAGGATCCTGAAATGGGGGCAACTACAAACTATCCGTCTTTACGCCAGTTTGCTGCGGGTATTAGTGTTACATTCTAAAAAAGAGAAAAGACAATGAAATTAGTAAATAAAATATTAGTTGTTACAGCTGTTGCTTCGGTTATGACAGCTTGTAAACCTGATTTGTTGGATACGAATCCATACGATAAGGTAGGTTCCGGAGCCATGTGGGGAAATGAAACGATGTGTGATATGGGTGTGAATGGTATCTATGCCACATTGCGTGAGGCTAAGGTTGCACATGAAATGTTTACACAAGACGCTATGGGGTTTGCCGGTCAGGCCCGTGATCCTCAGGATTTGCTGAATGGAACAATTACTGCCGGCAATAGTTTGTTCTCTGATACCTGGAAACAGTTGTATGAAGGTATTCACCGTGCAAATGATGCCATAGCCCATTTACCGGAAGCTCCATTGGATGATGCAAAGAAAGATCGTTTGATCGCTGAATCCAAATTCTTGCGTGCTTACTATTATTTCCGTCTGAACCGTGTATTCCAGGGTGTTCCTGTTTATCTGGAACCGGTGGAAGACAGCGAGTGTACCAATGGACGTGAAACGGCTGACAAAGTATGGGAAGTTATTATCTCCGACTTGAACGACTGCATCAACAGTGCTAATTTGCCGAATAAGTATGCGAAAGGTGATGCTAATTATGGTCGTGCAACGAAAGGTGCGGCATATGCTTTGCTGGGACAGACATATATGTGGATGAAAGATTATGCAAAGGCGGAAACTGCTTTGCGTAAAGTCGGAGATGCCGGTTTTGCATTGTTCCAGGGGGATTACAAACAACTCTTCAAAACAGATAATGAACAATGTGATGAGATGATTTTCTCGGAACAGAATATTGGTATCAAAGATTATGGTTCCAAAACACAATTCTGGTTAGGTTCACGTGTTTCTTTTGGCTCTTGCTGGAATAGTTATCTGCCGAGTGTAAACTGGGTGGAATCATTTGAATGTGCAGACGGTAAGCCGTTTAACTGGAATGACTTCCTACCGGGATATAATGAGATGACTCCTAAAGAACGTGTGGTTTTCTTCCTCCGCGATACTGTCGGTGAGTGGGATACTTATTCGGAAGATATAAAATCAAAACTGCGTGCAGGTTTTGAACTGGCCGTGAAAAATGGAGCTGATATGTCCAAATATCTACCTTCCGGAAATGAAGCCCGTTTGCGTAAAGCCTACGAAAATCGCGATCCTCGTCTGGAAGCGACTGTCATTACTCCGTATGCTGAATATAACGGGGCAATCGGTTCAAAAGAATATACTTATACCTTGCGTTGGCCGGCAACCAACTCAGATGAAGTCGAACCGTATGACCTGAGAACGGATAGCCAGACTTTGTTCTACTATCTGTATCGCAAATTTGTTGCGGAAGGATCGTCTGAAACTCCTAATCGTGAATATTGCCCCTGGGATTATCCGTTGATCCGTTATGCAGACGTAGTCTTGATGCTGGCTGAAGCTATCAATGAACAAGGCTTTAAGCAGGAAGCTGTTGATTTGGTAAACTCTGTACGTGAGAGAGCCGGTGCTGCATTATTGCAGACAACAGATGCCGGTAAACCAACTTATGTAAGTGGCCAGGAAAATATGCGTACCCGTATCCGTAACGAACGTCGTTGGGAATTATCTTTGGAAGGTGTTAACCTGTATGACGAAATTCGTTGGAGAACGATCGGTGACTGGTGTAAAACTGGTGATGGTTCCAAAGAAATCTGGGGTACTGTCGTAAATCCGTTCTCATGGGGTGGAGATTATCTTTATACCTGGGCTATTCCAAGCACGGAATGTGAAAGAAATAGCAATCTGGTTCAGAATGATGGTTGGATAAACTAATTATCGAGATCTGTTCTACCGAATAGTTACTCTGTTAAAAGAATAATCCTTAAACAGGAATTGTAAGAAGTTCTTTTGATAAGGAAATGTTTATGGGATAAGGTGTTATTGATTAATGCCTTATCCTTTTTTTTATGGAGAGTATAGTTCTAGCTGGACTGTGTCCATATCATGAAACAAAACTGTACGGCACAAAAGTAACACATCGTATGATCTGTTAACATACATTTTTGTCTAATATTGGTGCATTTATTGTCCAAAAATAAAAAATTAACACAATAGTAATGGGCTGTATATGAATATAGTGCATAGATTATGGTCAATTTGCACTAACTATTGAAGTTCTGACAGGTAGAAATAGAACATTCATTTCTCAAAATTAGGTTATATCAATTACTGTTTTTCTATTAATATTAAGTAATAGAATTCCAACGACTTTTCTAAACTACTTTTGTCCTGCTATTGAAAAACAAAAAGAGAAAGAGCTTTATTCTCAGTTGTTTTCTTATTTGTAAAAAATTACTGATGAGCCAAAATCTAATAATTAGTTAATGAATAAATGGACACAGTCCAGCTAGGACTATTTCCTTTTTATGTGAAACGAACGGGCTAAAATTCTTGCACAACAAGTTGTAGTGATTTGGTGTGCGCAAACACAATTTATTCATTAACTAAATCTGGTGTTATTATGACGAAGGATTTTAATCGTTTTTATTTATCAAAACGGATGTTTTTAGGAGCAACTTTGCTTTTGACATCTGTGGGGTTGGCTTCAGCCAATCCGGGAATAGAGATTCCCGTTTCTTCTTCGCTTGTTGCTTCTCCTCAACAAGCGAAGAAGAAAGTAACAGGAACAGTTGAGGACGCTTTAGGACCGATTGCCGGAGCCAATGTTGTCGAAAAGGGCACAACTAACGGAACGATCACCGATATGGACGGTAAATTCAATCTGGAAGTTTCTCCTAATGCTGTTTTGGTTATAACTTTTATCGGGTACGTGGAACAACAGATCCCTGTAGGAAACCAAACGTCATTTTCTATTAACCTAAAAGAAGACTCGCAAGCGTTGGAAGAAGTGGTAGTAGTTGGTTATGGTACGCAGAAGAAAGTGAACCTGACAGGTTCGGTAGCATCCGTTAGTGCGGAAAAAATAGCCAACCGCCCGGTGATGAACCTCGGACAGGCTTTGGTGGGCGCGGCTCCAGGTGTACGCGTTACTCAAGGAAGTGGTAACCCTGGTGACGAAAGTATCGGTATCCAGGTGCGTGGCCAAGGTTCATTCAACAATAGTAGCCCATTGGTATTGGTCGATGGTGTTGCTGCTGATATGGCTCCGCTGAATACGGATGACGTTGAAAGCATCTCAATCTTGAAAGATGCCAGTGCGGCGGCAATCTATGGTTCACGTGCAGCCAACGGTGTTATTTTGGTAACAACCAAAAAAGGGAAAAAAGACGAAAGCCCAAGAGTGACTTTCAATGCTATGTTTGCACAGGAAAAGCCGATTACCGATTTTAAATTGATGTCAAGTACGGCAGATTTCATGGAGTTGCACAATATTGCTAAGCTGAATGCCAACCCGACTGCCAATACACCAGACTATAGCCTTGAAAGTATTGAAGAATGGCGTCAAGCTGATTTGAATCCGAACGGAATCTATACGAATCCTGTTACAGGGCAACAGATTCCAAACTGGTTGGCATACCCGAATACAGACTGGGCACAAATTTTGTTTGAACCCGCCTTTTATCAGAAATATGGTGTCAATGTGTCGGGAGGTAGCAAGAATACCACTTATCTGCTTTCGCTGGGTTATCAGAATAATCCGGGTACATTGGATAATACAAGCATGGAACGTTTCAATATCCGTGCCAATATAGAAACAAAAATAGCAGATATCATTACTTTCGGAACACAAACCTATGGAACCAAAGAGTTCAAGGATCCGGGAAGTACGTCTATGACTTATTTGCTTCAGGCATGGCCCGGGCAGACTCCTATCTATGATGGCAAGTATGGATGTAGCGAACATCCGGAAGTAACCCAAAAGGATAATATTTTGCAAGGAGTGGCAGCCAATGGAGGACAGAATACATATACACGCCTCAATACGACATGGTATGCCAACGTCGAGTTACCTTTGAAAGGTTTGGTAGCCGAAGCCAAATTCAACTGGAGCCAGTACAGCCGCCAAGACGAACATTACTCTCAAAACCTGCCTCGTTATAGTTTTCGCGAGAGTTTTGAAACACCGAAAGAAGGATTGGGTGTCTTGGACCAGGCTACGACTTATCGTTATTCGTATGAATCGACCAGTTATACGGCTGACTTGATGTTACGCTATAACAATACATTCGGGAAACACGATGTGGCAGGTTTATTCGGTTATGAGCAGTATCGTGGTGAAACTACAGGATTCAGTGCAACAAAGAAAGGTTTGATAGATTGGAGTATTACTGATATAACATCTGGTGCGGAAATGCAATCCATTGGTGGTAGTGCCAAGTCGGTGAATGCTATATTATCTTATTTCGGACGTGCAAACTATGCTTATGATAACCGTTATTTGTTTGAATTCAGTTTCCGGTCAGATGCTTCTTCCAAGTTTGCTCCCGGACATCGTAGCAGTTTTTTCCCATCCGGGTCTGCTGCTTGGCGTATCAGTGAAGAATCTTTCTTCGAACCCGTCAAAAATGCAGTTAACAATTTGAAACTTCGTGTTTCTTATGGTTCGTTGGGTAACACCGTAGGGGGTAATTATGACTGGCAAGCTTTGTATAAGAAAGTGAACAATGTGTTTGACGAAAGAGTACAAAATGGTTTGATACAATCTTCTATTCAAAACCTGGCACTTTCTTGGGAAAAAGTGACCACTTATAACATCGGTTTGGATGCCTCTTTCCTTAACCAACGTTTAAGTTTGGAAGCTGATTTCTATTTGCGAAAGACTTCGGATATTCTTACTAATTCCATTATGTATAAAACAATGGGTAGTATCAGTGCTCCTATGTCAAACACAGCCAGTTTGTCTAACCGTGGTCTTGAACTGAACTTGGGTTGGAACGATCAGATTAAAGATTTCCGTTATGGCGTAGGGATCAACTTGGCTTTCAATAAGAATAGAGTAACCGATTTTAAAGGCGAATTGCGGTATGAGTTGGATGAAGATGTCAAAGATATCTGGGGTAATCCGACAATGCGTTATACTAATTTGGCAGATGTTTCTACCGGAGGTGATACCCGTCGTGTAGAAGGACACATGATAGATGAGTTTTTCTTGCGTCGTCCTTATTCCGGTGACGGTTCTTATAAGTTGGCCGACGGTAGTGTTAATCCGAATGGAGGACCTCGTGACGGTATGATTCGTACGAAGGCCGATTTGGATTGGGTGGCTGCGATGTTGGCTGCCGGATATACTTTCAATAATAATTTGAAACAAATTAATTCGAATGGTTCCAATTTATGGTATGGCGACTTGATCATGGCCGACTTGAATGGTGATGGTAAATATGGAAATGATGATGACCGCGAATTTACCGGTAAGAGCTCGACTCCGAAGGTTACTTTGGGCTTTAATATCAATGCCTCTTGGCGTGGTTTTGATTTGAATATGATGTGGTCAGGACGCTTTGGCGGTTATCATTACATTAATTCGAAAGGAGCAAATGGATCTATGATTACTAATACCGGTGATGCTTTGCCTGGCGATGCTTGGAACAGATATTATTTCTACGATTCGGAAGCTTCACATGCTGGCATCATTAAAAATGAGCAGGGCGTTGTCATCGGTTCTTCCTACGATCCTGCAGCTGACCCGAATGCCCGAATCTCTAACGAGTATCCTCGTCTGCTTACTTCCGGTGGTACTACCCCTTCAAATACATTCTATTTGTATAATACGTCGTTTGTTAAGCTGAAATCATTACAAATCGGATATACATTGCCTAAGAAGTGGGTTGCACCTGCAAAGATCAATAATTTGAGAGTATTTGTATCCGGAGAGAATTTGTTGACTTTCAAATCCGATAGATTCCCAGGCGTAGACCCTGAATTGGGTGGCTCGCTTGCCGCATACCCGATTGCACGTATGTTCTCAGGAGGTCTGTCTGTAACCTTTTAATTAAAAGCACATAAAGATGAAAAAGATATTTAATTTGTTAACATTGGCGGCTGTTTTCGGAGTCGCAACATCCTGTACGGATATTTTGGATACGGCACCTAATGATAAGCTTTCCAGTGGTACTATGTGGACTACCGAAGAAAGCGTTGACCAGGGCGTTATTGGCGTGTATTACTCCTTGCAGAGACCTTTCCATGGAAATCAAATTATTGGTGCCGATGCCATGATTGGTTATTATGGGTATGATGCGTTTGGTATGACCGGACAGGGAGAGTATGGCATGCAAAACTTGTTTACTAAATCGGTCAATCCCAGTAACGGGTTTTTCTTAAAAACATGGCAATGGATGTATGACGGTGTGCATCGGGCTAATGCCGCTATAGCTGGTATTGAAAATGCTCCTATCAATGAAGCTAAAAAAGCTCGTTTGATTGCTGAGTGTAAAGTACTTCGTGCATTCTTTTACGATCGTTTGAACATTCTTTTCGGTAATGGCGGATTAGGGGTACCTTTGTATACGGAACCGGTGAACCCGTCTGAATGTGACAAGCCTCAAAGTTCGGAACAGGAGGTATGGGCTCAAGTTATTAAGGATTTAAGCGATGCTATAGCTGAGCCGAATTTACCTGACAATCAAATCCAAGGAGAAGGGCGAGTAAGTAAAGGGGCTGCTTATGCTTTGCGTGGTAAAGCATATCTGTTGACAAAGGAGTATGATAAAGCAATAGCAGACTTTGCTAAGGTAGGTGAGTGTGGTTACAAATTGTTCCCGGACTACAAACAGCTGTTTAAGGTTGCTAACGAGCGTTGTGAAGAGATTATTTTGGCTGTGCAGTATATAGAAGATCCTACGGGTTATGGTACGGGAATACAAAAGTATTGTGCGGCATTTACCCAGGGAGCTAAAGATAGCCGTGGCTGTTGGGGTGACTTGCAGGTGACTCCTGCGTTGGTAAACCTTTATGAAGAGGTGAATGGGCAGACTGTTAAAAAGTTTGCTTGGGAGGACTATTTGTCTGATTGGAAGAAAGTGACTGACATGGAGACAGCCGAAGGACACACGAAATATCGCAAAGTATTCTTTATTCGCGATAAGTTCGTGAATGGAAAGGAAATCCATTCTACGGTTACGAAGGCAGTTGATACGGAACTGGCCAAATTGCCCGCAGAAATTCAGGCTATTTATTTGCCGGAAGGTAATGAGGCTCGTTTAAAAACAGCATATGCCAATCGTGACCCGCGCTTGGCTTACAATGTTGTGACACCTTATGCCAATTATTTGGGGGTAAATAGTAATTCTACGGCAGAAGCGTGGTACACGTTCCGTTGGCCTGTTGCTGGTAAATATTATGCAGATCAGGCAAATGCCGAACCGAATGCCAATCCGGAGTTACCGAGCGATTATTATGCTTCCGGTTTTATGAATGCACAGGCTGAATTTAAATATATTCATCGTAAATTTATCGGTGAGGGGTTGGAATACCTGCGTCGTGAGCAGAATCCGGTAGATGAACCTATCATTCGTTATGCAGATGTATTGTTGATGTGGGCCGAAGCACTTGTTGAAAAGAATGATCTCTCTGGCGCTATGGCCAAGGTGAAAGAAGTTCGCGACCGCGCCGGTATACCGACTATGGCTTCCAGCTTCTTAGATCAGACAACTGCACGTAACTATGTGCGTGACGAACGTCGTCGTGAGTTTGTGAACGAAGGTATAAACTTTTTTGATGAAATGCGTTGGCGTACGTTGAAAGAAACAAAATTCAGTGAAAAGGTTGCCCAGCATGCATGGGGCGGAACAGAGAGTACCGGAGGTACTGTTTATGATTGGATTGGCGACCAGTGGTACACTTGGCCTGTCCCCAAGAGTGAAACAGAGCTTAATACGAATTTGACACCTACACCGGGTTGGGAATATTAATTGTTCCGATTATAGATAAAACGAAGTAACCTTTACAGCTACAATTGCCTGCTGTAAAGGTTACTTGTAAGAAATAGATTATTACCAGTTCGGATTCTGTGTCAAATCCGGATTGATTTCGATTTCTGTAGCGGGTATTGGCCACAGGTAATCGCGGTTTTCGCGGAATACACGGGTTAGCATACGTTTCCCTGTGATGCCGAATTCATCTCCGTTCAATAGAGTATGGGATAATTTCCAGCGACGCAGGTCACTGTCGCGGATACCTTCGCCTGCCAGTTCGAACGCTCTCTCACGGAAAATACGCTGGAATACTTCATCCTTTGTATTGGCGGCCAGATAAGAAGGACCGCTGTTCAGCAGGGCGATTCCGGCACGGGCACGAACTTTGTTGATGTATTCGACAGCCTTTGACTGGTTGCCCGTTTCATTATAACATTCTGCTAACATCAGATAAACATCTGCCAGACGAAGAATCGGGAAGTTTACAGGGGTATGGGCACGGTCGGTAATTTGTCCGTTCCAGTCGCCTTCCGGTACAAATTTTCTCCAGAAATAGGTTTCCCAGCCGCCTTTATTGTTTCGCATGAAACCATTATTTTCGTTTACGGCAACAACGTCACCCTTTTCGTTTTTCGCGAAGATGAAAGTCATCAGACGTTCCTGGTTACGGTTCCATCCCAGATAAGTTGTGTAAGGAGCGATAACGGTGGCCGATAAACGCGGGTCACGCTGTTCGTACATCTCTTTTACTTTTTCCGATTCAGCCGGGATATCCAGTACTTCCGAACCGTCGCTGTTGACCGTGCATCTGAATACACGTTCCTTAACCTGATTGTCGGAGTTGAAGCCGGGGAATACTTCGTCCCAGTCGAACGGGCGTCCGTCCTTGTATTCATACATGTCGACCAGGTTGGTGGAAGGTACCGTATTGTTCCAACAACTACCGTAGGAGTTACGGGTTCCGGCGTAGAAACATAAAGGCATACCGTAGCTGTTTCCTGTTCCTCCCAGGTTGATGATGGAGAAAATCATTTCGGAACTGGTATGGCCCGTCGGAGTGAATAACTCAGCGAAGTCATCATGTAATGCATGTCCAGCTTGGGATTTTTCCAGGTTTTCGATGGCTTTGTCGTATTGTTTGTCGTACAAGTAAACCTTACCCAACAGGGCCTGGGCTGCTGACAATGTAACACGTCCGTAGTTTGCATCGTTCCATTGGTCGGGAAGTCCGGCGCCTAACGCCTTTTCCAGGTCGGCAAGGATAAATGCACGTGTCTCTTCTGCAGAACTTCTGGGTTTCAGCAGGTTGTTGAACTCTTTTTCCAGGTCGGTCGTTTCGTCGTATATGGGAAGTCCTCCGAAATAGTCCAGCAGGTGGAAATAGATTAATGCACGGAGAAAACGGGCTTCGCCCAACATCTGGTTTTTAGGTACTTCGTCGATAGGAGCCTCACCGATGCTGCGGATAGCCAGGTTGGCACGCTGAATGGCGTTGTATCCGTTTTGCCATTTGCCGTTCAGGAATCCGGTACGCGGGGTACAGGTTCCCAGCTGAAGGGCTTCATACTGGTCATATCCGGCAGCAATATCGGAGTTGACGTCTATCATAAACATTTTACCGTACAGGTCGGTGTTTTTCAGGGAGGCGTAAACTCCCATCAGACCTTGCTTACACTGGTCTTCCGTCTGCCAGAAAGTACTGGAACTCAACTGGTCGTATGGAGCCCTGTCCAGGTCGTAACAGCCTGTCAATGTAAATAAGGCTGCTAAAAAAGACATGATATATTTTTTCATTTTATAATTCTGTTTATTAGTTAGACAATCTGATTAGAAAGTAACATTAATACCGATTACAGCTTGACGCATGGTCGGATAGGTAACGCCGCTCACTTCAGGGTCGTATCCTTTCCACTTCGAGAAAGTGAAGAAGTTTTCTAAACTTCCGTATACTCTGACTCTGTCCATATAGGCAACCTTGGTCCATTGGCTGGGCAGGGTATAACCTAATGTGATGTTACGAATTTTCAGGTACGCCTTGCTGGCAACCCAAAAGTCGGAATACTGTTCGTTACGGGTATCGCTATAGTCCAGCAGACGCGGATAACTGGCATCCGTACGACCTTCGTACCAACGTCCATCGATAACTTCCTGGTTCATCTGGTAACCCTGGCGGACACCACTTTTATACAGGTTGCTCAGATATACGTCCTTAATGCCGGCTACACCCTGAATCAATGTAGAGAAGTCAATGCCTTTCCAGTTGAATCCCAGGTTCACGCCATACGTGAAGGTCGGGTTTTTGCCATTTCCGATAACGGTACGGTCATCATCGTTTACCAGTCCGTCGCCATTCAGGTCTTTGTACAGGATATCACCTTTTTGAGGAACTCCGTAAGGGAATACGACCTTACCTTCTACTTCTGGGTTATTCAACATCGTTTCAACCAGTGCCAGGTCTGCATCTGTCTGGATGATACGGTCAATTTCGCGGACATACAAAGACCAGATAGGAAGTCCTTCCTTCAACATTCTGGCTCCGTCGTACGAAGGTTCGTCTCCTTTAAATTTATCGACATTGTTTTTGATGTAAGTGAAGTTGAAGCCTACATTATAGTCGAAATCCTTACCGACTCTGTCGGACCAGTTCACAGAGAACTCAACCCCCTTATTGGTTACTTGGGCGGCATTCTGCTTAGGAATTGTCGCGTTACCGTGAACCATTGGAGCCGGAAGGTCAATCAAAATGCCGTCTGTTTTCTTATTGAAGAATTCGAGACTACCGCTCAGGCGATTGCTAAACATATTATAGTCAACCCCCAGGTTGGTGATATAGGTCGTTTCCCAGGACAGATTGGCATTGGCGATGGCAGTTTGAGAAAGTCCCATTGCCACGGCACGGCCTAATACGTAGTTGGTCTGTGCATACAGCGATTGCGAGAGGTAGTTGCCGTCGTTATCTCTGTTGCTTCCCAAGGTGTTGTTACCTAGCGAACCGTAAGAACCGCGTATCTTCAGGTTATCCAGCCAGGTGAAGTCTTTCATGAAGTTTTCTTCCGAAATACGCCAGGCAGCAGAGAACGATGGGAAATAACCCCAGCGGTTATCTTTCTGGAAACGGGAAGAACCGTCGGCACGAAGGTTGGCTTCCAATAAGTATTTGTCATCCCAACCCAGGTTGATACGTCCGAAGAAAGAGCGCATCGCCCATTCCGTAACATTACCGGTTGAGGAAGATTCGCCGATAGCTCCTCCGATTACACCCAGTGACGGGTCGAGCAAATCCTTACGGGTGGCACTGAAGTAAGAACGTTTGTATTGTTCCTGACTGGCACCAATCATGATATTTGTGCTCAGGCGGTTATTCAGATAGTTACGTTCGTAGCGGGCGATGGCATCCATGAAATTCCTGTAGGTCTTTTCATTGTAATTATAGATGCTTGTCTGGCCCACACCATCCGTATATAACGTATTCGTCTGGAAATTATACATCGGGACGAAGTTTGGTTTCGAATCCTTTTGTTTGTCATAAAAATCATAGGTATAAGAACCCTGGATAGTCAGACCTTTTAACGGAGTCAAAATCGCATACATACGGGTTTTCAGCGTGTTTATTCCGATGTTTCCGCTCACATTCCTTAAACGATTATATGGATTGTTTGTAGCGTTCTGAGGGTCATCTTCATTATTGGCATTAATACCCAACCGGTTCTGGTCGTCCAGATAGGCGATACCCGGGTTTCCACCGGTTAAGCCGTAGGTATAGATATCGTTGATGTTCTCGCTGACCGGAGTTGTATTGGCTGTATATCCGCTCAGGTTTACACCGATTTTCAACCAGTCTTTTACCTGCGAGTCGATATTGGCACGGAGGCTGAAACGTTCGTATCCGCAATTTTCCAGGATACCCGGGTTGTTCAGATAGTTGAAAGATGTATAATAAGTCACTTTTTCGGAACCTCCGGTTGCTGACAGGCTGTGCTGATGGGAAACACCGGTTTCATATACATCGAAGATATCGCTGTTAGGATATGCCAAATAGTTCGGAATACCATGCTCATTCAGACCGTTCGGGTCTTTCGACTTCTCACGCCACAAATTTATCACGTTCTGGGAGAAAGGCTCGGGTTTATTGCTGTTGCGCATCCCTTCATTCATATACTCCATGTAGCTGGCATAGTCGGTGACTACGTCGTATGGCTTGTTCAGGCTCTGGAAAGAAACATAACCGGTATAGTCGATTTTCATCCTGCCGGCCTTACCGGACTTGGTGGTAATCAGGATAACACCGTTTGCTGCACGTGAACCGTAGATGGCCGATGAGGCAGCATCCTTCAATACGCTGACTGTTTCCACATCTTGCGGGCTGACGCTGTTCAAATTACCTTCCACACCATCAATAATAACCAGGGGAGAGGAGTTGTTCAATGTTCCCTGTCCGCGTACCTTAATATCCGCATCTCCGTTGTTGGAGGGGATATTGTTGCTGGATGTGATCTGTACCCCCGGTGCAGTTCCTGCCAAAGCCGTAGAGATGTTGGTTAACGGACGGCTTTCAGCCATCTCGCTGACATTTACGGAGGTAACGGAGCCGGACAGGTTCACCTTCTTCTGCGTACCGTAACCTACTACAACGACTTCGTCCAGTGCCTGGGAGTCTTCCGATAATTTAATCCGTAATGATTTCTGGTTATTCACCGGAATCTGTTGTTCCTTGAATCCGATAAATGAAACGACCAGTACGGAATTAGGTGATACTTCCAGGGTAAAGTTACCGTCCATATCGGTAATTGTCCCGTTTGTGGTTCCCTTCTCAACTACATTGGCGCCTGCTATCGGACCGAACTGATCTTCGACTACTCCATTAATAATGTATTTGGCTTGTTGAGGAGAAGCAGCAACAGGGTTTGGTAAGGCTGTACCCGTAGTTCCTGTTGCCGGACTGGCCGTTGCCAATCCTACAGATGCCAGAAGCAGGGTTGCTCCTAGGAACATCTGTTTTGATAAGTAAAAACGATTAAAATCCTTTGTCATAATAACACCAGATTTAGTTAATGATTAATTAATTGTTTACCCGGTTTACTGATTGTTTTTCCGTGAGTTTCAGCCTGGGTATTTGGCAAAAACCACATAGTTCTAATGGAACTACGCTGTTTTTTTGATTTGGACGGCAAAAGGATTGAAGATCATGTAGTATATAATGACTGTAGAAAACGGTGTGGATTTTAGGGTAACTTTTGATGAGGCGCTGATAAATAAAAGGAGAGCGGAAAAAGACAAATCATTGGTATTTGCGTTGCAGATACTGAAAAGATGTTTGGAATGATTAAATCATTACTGTTATTATTATTGAATATCGTTAACATTCTTATCCGGAGACTAAATATACAAAGGCTTTAAAATAGGGAGATTATCCTTTTCACAAATAAGCGCTGGACTATTAGTGCATATTAAATGGATAAATTAATACACTCGTTAACATTAATAACATATATATTTGCATCGATATGATTGGAGTTCCATTAGGACTAAGTTATGCTTTAATATATGTGAAAACAGCTTACTGCAAAAGTGGTGTCAAATACCTTAACAGACTAAGACATACCTTTATTTACAATGAAATAAAAAGAACTTTTTGACCTGTTTTTATCCGTACCTTTGGACGATAAGTGCATATGAAATGGATAAATAGACGCCTCTCTTATGGACAATCTTTCTACTTTTGTGATCAAAGCAAAAAATAGTATCATGAGAACACAGAAATGTTTAACCTTATTTTGTCTGCTATTCGGAATAATAGCATCAGCAAACGCTTATGTCGAACGTGATCTGCTGCAAAAGGCGGCAGATATACCTGAATTGAAATCCGTTTTATTGATGGACCGGCAATGGGTTCCTTATCCGGATTATACCGATCGCGCTGCCTGGGAGCAATTTTTGGGAGATTACAGGAATGATTACATCAAACAAGGAGAGAAACGTTTGGGTTATGAATGGAAAGTTGTTAAAGCAACCGACTATATCGAATATGAACGTAGCGGAAACCGGCGGATCATGGAAGATCCTTTCGGCAGTAACAACGGAGCTATAGCCGACCTGGTGATGGCTGAACTGGCAGAAGGAAAGGGCCGCTTTATCGATCAGCTGATCAATGGTGTCTTTCAGTCCTGCGAGATGACTTCCTGGGCATTGTCGGCACATTTAAGCGCACAGCATTCAAAACGTTCTTTACCCGATTATAAAGAAGATGTGATCGACCTGACTGCTGGCGACCTGGGTTCCTTATTGTCCTGGACTTATTATTTCTTCCATACCGAATTTGATAAAGTAAATCCTGTTATTTCCGAACGCCTGCGCCATGAGTTACAGAAAAGAATACTGGATACTTATATGAAAGAAGACCGTTTTTGGTGGATGGCCTTCAATTACAAACCCGGGACTTTGGTCAACAACTGGAATCCGTGGTGTAACTTTAATGTACTGCAATGTTTCCTACTGTTGGAAAACGATAAAGAGAAACTGGCGGAAGCCGTTCATCGTACAATGGTCTCGGTCGATAAATTCATCAACTATACTCATTCGGACGGTGCCTGCGAAGAAGGTCCTTCTTATTGGGGACATGCTGCGGGAAAGATGTATGATTATCTGCAATTATTGTACGACGGGACCGGTGGAAAGATCAGTCTGTTCGATCAGCCGATTATCAAAAATATGGGTGAATATATTGCCCGCTCCTATGTAGGGAATGGCTGGGTGGTTAACTTCGCGGATGCCTCGGCGAAAGGTGGCGGAGATGCCCCGATTATTTTCCGCTACGGAAAGGCGGTAGGCAGTGATGTGATGATGCAGTATGCCGCTTATCTGAACAGCCTGTCAACCAGAAAATCACTTTCTTCCGGGAGAGATATGTTCCGCACCTTACAAAGTCTCCTGTATGCAAAGGAGATGGGAGAGGTGGAACCTTCGTATCAGTCTCCGGCTTATACCTGGTATCCTGAAACGGAATTTTGTTATATGACGAATAAAGCCGGTTTCTTCCTGGCTGCGAAAGGTGGATATAACAATGAAAGCCATAATCATAATGATGCCGGTACTTTCTCTTTGTATTCAAATACGACTCCGGTATTTATCGATGCAGGTGTCGGCACTTATACCCGCCAGACATTCAGTAACGAACGGTATACGATCTGGACAATGCAGAGCAACTACCATAATCTGCCGATGATAAACGGAGTGCCCCAGTCGTTTGGTTCCCGATATAAAGCGACTGCGACTTCTTTCGATCCGAAGCGGATGACTTTTACCGCTAATATTGCTACCGCTTATCCCGAAGAAGCCGGGGTGGACAAATGGGTTCGCTCATATACATTAAATAAGAATAAGGGCGAAGTGAAGATTCAGGATTCATTTACCCTGAAAGAGTTGAAAGAACCGAATCAAGTCAATTTCCTGACCTGGGGTAAGATAGATGTCTCTTCGGAAGGAATCGTCCGGATAGATGTAAACGGAGAAAAGGTGGAATTGCTGTATGATAAAAATACTTTTACCCCGTCTGTAGAGACAGTCGCGTTGGATGATCCGCGTTTATCCAACGTATGGGGAAAAGAAATCTATCGTCTCTCCTTGAATGCCGGAAAAATGGTGAAATCAGGGACTTATACATTTACAATTAAACAAAACAATAAATAAAAGAAGAATGAAAAATTGGATCGCTTTAGCTTTCTCCGCATTCCTGATCTCTTGCGGGGGAACACCTAAAACAGTAGAAAAGAGTTTTATTGACGAGAATATCGATTTCGCCCGTGCACAGCTCGGTAACGAGATAGAAGTCATTGAAGCCAGTGGTAAATGCCTGAATCCTGTGACGCTGAAAAAGGATAGCTCAGTTTATTATTGCGGCTACGGAGACTGGCGCAGTGGGTTCTTCCCCGGCTCGGTGTGGTATCTGTATGAACTGACGGGCGATACGGCCTTGCTTCCACTCGCTCAGAAATATACATGGGCCATAGAAGAAGCCAAGAATCTGACCTGGCATCATGACATCGGGTTCATTATTAATTGTAGCTTCGGTAACGGTTTGCGTCTGACGGCCGATCCGTTTTATAAAGATGTGATGGTACAGGCTGCCAAGTCATTATCGACCCGTTTCCGTGAGGCTCCCCAGGTAATCCAGTCATGGAATGTGGATAAAGGATGGCAGTCGGAGCGCGGTTGGGAATGTCCGGTGATTATCGACAATATGATGAACCTGGAGCTGATGTTTGAAGCGACCCGTCTATCCGGTGATTCCTCTTTTTATAACATAGCGATTGCTCATGCAGACCGTACGTTGCAGGAACATTTCCGTCCGGACGGCAGCTGTTACCATGTCATCGATTATAGTCTGAAAGACGGTTCCGTTCGTAACCGCCATACCGCACAAGGATATGCACATGAATCGGCCTGGAGCCGCGGACAGGCGTGGGCTATTTACGGATTCGTTGTTTGCTACCGTGAAACGGGTGATCGCAAATATCTGGACCAGGCGTTGAAAACATTCAATTTCATGAAGAATCATAAGGCAATGCCGGCTGACCTGATCCCTTATTGGGATATGGATGCACCGAACATTCCGAATGAACCGCGTGATGTTTCAACTGCTTCCTGTATTGCTTCCGCCTTATATGAAATCAGTACGATGGATGTGGAAGATGCCGTAGCGTATAAGACATATGCCGACAGTATCATGACTTCGCTGGGTTCTCCGGCTTACCGGGCTGCTCTGGGAACGAATGGTAACTTTCTCCTGATGCATTCCGTAGGCAGTATTCCTCATAACTCGGAAATAGACGTTCCGTTGAATTATGCCGATTACTATTTTATGGAAGCGTTGAAACGCAAGAAGGAGTTAGAATCGAAATAATATTTTCTTATGAGAAAAGGTATGAAATGGATATGCGGAGCAGCTGTCATTCTGATGATGGCTGCCTGTAATACGAGACCGGCAGATGAATGGCAGTTGGTCTGGGAGGAAAACTTTGACCAGGCAAACGGGTTGGATACGACAAACTGGTCGAAAATTCCCCGTTGGGCACCGGAGTGGGCAAAATATATGTCTGACAGTGAACTCTGTTATGATTTGGTTGACGGTAATCTTGTTTTGAAAGGTTTAATCAATCCGGACCGCTCGACAGATACGGTTCCTTACATTACCGGAGGCATCTATACTAAATATAAGCGTGCTTTCCATGGAGGCCGGTTAGAGATAAAAGCACAGCTGGGGTGTGCCACCGGGGCATGGCCGGCCATCTGGTTGAAACCGTTTGAAGAAGCGAAGTATCCCTGGCCGTCGGGCGGCGAGATAGATATCATGGAGCATCTGAATTATGATAGCATTGCTTATCAGACCGTTCATTCTACTTATACGCATAACCTGAATATCAAGAAAGACCCGCCTCAGGGAAGTACCGGACCTATCGATCCGGCAGGTTATAATGTATATGCCGTAGAAATGTATCCGGATAGCCTCGTTTTCTTTATAAATGATGTACGAAACTTTTCATATCCCCGCATAGAAACCGATAAAGAAGGTCAATTCCCATTTGACAAACCCTATTATCTGTTAATCGATATGCAGCTGGGTGGCCCCTGGGTTGGTCCTGTCAACCCGGAAGATCTTCCGGTCGAGATGAAGGTCGACTGGGTTCGTTATTATCAGAAGAAAAAATAATCGTTGAAGGCAGGCATTAGTCTGCCTTCTTTTTCTTGTATTCCGCCGGTGTCGTATCGAACTGTGCTTTGAAGCAACGGGTGAAATAACGCGGGGAACCAAAACCCAGCATGTCGGAGATCTCGGCAATCTGCAAATCCTGACGGGTTATCAACAAGGTGGCGGCCCGCTTCAGTTTACAATTCAGGACGAAATCGTTCGGTGTCATTCCGGTCAGGGCTTTGAACTTGGCATAAAGGGAGCTGCGGCTCAATCCCAGTTCTTTAGCCAGGGTATTCATGTCGAATTCCATATTACTCAGATTCTCTTCTACGATTCGGTTTACTGTGTCCATAAACTTCTGGTCGATCGGGTTGCTGGCCAGCGATTGCGTATCGAAATCCCTTTGCTCGTTGAACTTCTTTTGCAGGATAATACGATTGCGCACCAGGTTGTTACAACGGGCAAGCAGCACTTTGGCATTGAACGGCTTGCTGATATAATCGTCGGCTCCCCGCTGCAAACCTTCTATGCTTTGCTCTGCCGAACCGAGCGCTGTCAACAGGATGACCGGTATATGGCAGATGTCGAAATCATTCTTGATCTTCAGGCACATTTCGGTTCCCGACATTTCCGGCATCATGATGTCGCTGACGATGATATCCGGCTTTTGGGAACGTGTGATCTCCAGTCCCTCTTTTCCGTTCCGTGCCAGTAAGACATTATAAACCGGTGAGAACAGCGAGTTCAGTATCTGGAGCAGCTCTTCGTTGTCATCGACCAACAGGATGGTGTAGGTGGCATCTGTCTCGGCCAGTGATAATTCGGAGGTACTTTCGGGGATTTCCTGAGTCAGGCTTTCCGGCAGTATCTCGTTGCGGATCATCTCTTTCTCCGGTTGTACAAACTGGCATTCACCTTCTTTGAAATGGCTTCGGCCCTTCGGCAGGTGCACAATGAATATGCTTCCGTATCCCGGCGTACTTTCTACCTGTATTTTTCCATGATGCAACCCGATGATGCTCTTGGTTAGCGACAGGCCGATGCCGGTGCTCGGCTGCGATATTCCCGATGAGTTATTTCCTGCCTGGTAGAAACGGTCGAATATCTTGTCGATATCTTCTTTGCTGATACCGATGCCGTTGTCTATGATTTTTATGATGATCGCCTGGTCGTTCTCTTCGACGACCATTTCGATGGCAGCACCCGGTTTGGAATATTTGAATGCGTTCGACAGCAGGTTGTAGAATACCTTTTGCATCTGTTTCGGGTCGAACCAGCATTCGATATCTTCCGCCCCGGAGGTGAACTGATAAGTCACCGAACGGCTGGAAGCATATTCGTAAAAAGAGAGATAGATCTCTTTGAGGAAAGGGATGATGTTTTGTTCATATACTTTCAGTTTCACATGGCCTTGTTCCAGTTTACGGAAATCCAGCAACTCACTAATCAACATCCGCATATTGTGCGTATTCCTGTATATCTTCAGCAGTTTGTTGTAAATGGATGGGGCCACCGAACTGCTTTGCAGCAAGAGTTCTATCTGCGAAATGATCAGGGTAAGCGGTGTCCGGAACTCATGCGAGATGTTTGAAAAGAACTGTAGTTTAGCCTGGTTCAGTTCCTCGATCCTCTCTTTTTCTTTCCGTTCAAACTCCAATGAAGTTCTGAGCAGCAATTGCGATTGTTTGAAGCGGAAGAAGCCGTAGATCAACCCGCCGCCGACCAGTACGTATAAGAGATAAAATAACGGTGTGGCATAGAGCGGGGAATGGATCGTGATGCCCATCCGGATCGTTTGCGGTTCGATCTTTGTGTCGTATTGTTTCTCACGCACGACCAGGGTATATTTGCCCGGATTGAGGTTCGTGTATTGGATGCTGTTGTCGGTATTGTTGATCCATTTGTTATCGAAGCCTTCCAGCATGTATTCGTAAGCCGTCTCTTTCAACGTATTGATATAGTTGTTCGAGTTGAACGAGATGATGAGGTTGTTCTGATTGTGGTTCAACTCTATTTCCTGCGTATAAGGCAAAGCATCGGAGAGAACCCGCGAACGGTCGGAAGGATTTACTAATTCATTATTGATATACAATTCGGAGAAATATAACCGGTAGTCTTTTGCAGGCCGGAACAAGTCCTGTTCGAAGAACGTACTTAAACCGTCTATTCCTCCGACAAAGATTTCGCCATTCGGGCTGACCAGCAGTCCGCATCCTTTGTTGATCCCGGAAACAGGAAGTGCGGTGCCCAGTTCTACCACCTTAAATAACTGTTGTTCCGGATCCAGGAAAGAGAGTCCTTTATCACCGGATATGATCAGGTAACCTTGTATCGACTCTTTGATATCGTAGCAATAGTTGCTTAGGATCATACTGTTTTCGGTTGTATATCCACTGAAAGTATGGTTCTTCTCATCATACAGATAAAGTCCGGCTCCGAGCGTTCCGAAGAAGATACGTCCTTTTTTGTCTTCATAGATGGCAGATACCGGCTGGTTTCCCAATCCGTTTTCGCCGCAACGAAAGACTGTCCTGTCTTCCTGGTTATTCAGGTTGATCTTGTTGATGACTCTTCCTGTTGTTATCCATATATAATCCTGCGAGTCGATCAGGAAACAATGATTACCGTATTGCTTGCCTCCTTCGAAGGTCTGGGTGATCTTTTCGGTATCGAGATCCATTTTGACACATCCCCATTGCGTCAGGAGAACCAGGTATTTGTCTTTCCAGATGGCCATCTGATTGATACGGTCGCCGGCTTTTACGGCATACGAAGGGTCTTCGAAATAAGGATTCCGGAACCGTTTCTTCGGGATATCGAATATGGATAGTCCGCCGGTGTGGGTACCGATGTAAAGCTTATTGCGGTTGGCACTGTAGGCAATAGATTTCAGATTGTCATGGGCGATAGAGTTTCTGTCGGGATCGGCCATGAAATAGGTAAATGTTTTCTTTTTCCGGTCGAAAAGGTTCAGCCCGCCGCCCTCGGTGCAGATCCAGATATTATCGTCTTTATCTTCCGTCATATGCCCGACAAAAGGGAAACTGATGCAGTCTTTCCTTGTTTTGTCTGCCGTATAAATCGTGAAAAGGTCCATTTCAGGATTGAAATAGTGGACGCCACCGTAATAAGTACCCAACCAGATGCTTCCCTGCCGGTCTTTGTAAACCGGGAAAACGGAGGAGTGGGCGAGGCTTCCGGGAAGGTTGTCGCGGGTATATACCTGGAAATGATCGTTATAGGGATTATATTTGTTTAGTCCGGTGAAGGTCCCTATCCAAAGGTTACCGGAGTTGTCTTCAACGATTCCCCTTACCTGGTTGCTGGATATATTGTTATCGTTGTGCGGATCGAAGCGGTAGCGTTTGAAATCGCCCGACGGTTCGCGTTTGTAAAGTCCGTTCATGCGGGCGGATATCCATAGGTTCCTATGTGAATCTTCGTATAAGGCATAAATATCTTCACTGGGAATGATATAGGCAAGGGGTTTGTCTTCCTCTTTCATATATAATCCGGAATTGGTCCCTATCCAGCAGCGTTTTTGGGAATCGACCATGATACAGGTTGCATGTTGGTTGGAGAGTTCCAGTTTGAAGCGGAAATGAAGTTTTTCCGTCTGTGTATCCCAGACAAAGATAGAATCGGACGCGTTCACCCAAAGTTGTTCGCCGCTGAAAGCGATCGCATTCACCCATGCTTGTTTCAGGCAGGTAAACTGCTGGGAACGCAGGTTATATCGCACCAGGGAATTATCCGAATTGAAATAAATATTCCCTTGGTTGTCTCCGGTTATGAAGTCGATGCTGTTACCAACGGTTGTTTCTTTCCCGTTCTCATTCTTTAATGTCGGTTTATGTGAGGTTACGTGAACACCGTCGAAAACGCTTAACCCTTCTTCCGTCCCGAACCACATACGGCCCAGTTCATCCTGATAGATAGACATGACAGAAAGTTGCGAAAGTCCTTCTTTCATCCCGATATGTTTGAAATAGATAGGGAAGGCGTAAGACAAGATATGCAGAAATATGAAAAGGATGATTGATTTTCTCATGGCTTTTACATTATTTGAAGGCGAAGATAATGATAAATTCTGAAACAGCTTTACGTATCAGGTCATATAAAATAGTATCTTTGTAAATCAATGTAACCAATAAACTATTACATATTATGAAAGCAGATTTCAATTATGATGAATTCCCGGGTCGTTTTGCCCATTGTCTCAACGAGAAATGCGTGCGTCGTGATACCTGCCTTCGGCATCAGGTGTGGCTTCGTGTTCCTCAAACGCGCGGAGGTGTATATATTATCAATCCGGGCCACCTTGCATCTCTCACCGGCGAAGAGTGTCCTTTCTTCCTGCTCGACCAACCGCAGCGGTTCGCCAGAGGCATAACCTGCCTGTTCGATGATATCCCTTTGCGAAAAGCCGAGACAATCAAATCACAGCTTATTGCCCATCTGGGACGTAATACCTATTACCGCTGTAAACAAAAGAAGCGCCTGGTCAGGCCGAAAGAGCAGGCATATATCAAAAAGCTGTTCCTTGCCCAAGGCATTACCGAAGAGCCGCAATATGACGAATATATGGAGTATTATGATTTGGATAGAGATTGATTCATAGTCTGTTACGGACTACTGAATGATCTATCCGTATAGATGCAGAAATATCATATATTGTGATACTCAATTCTCATATATTATACGAATGTTGTATCATAATATATGAGAATATGGTATCCTAATATAAGATACAGAAGTTGTCTGGTTGCGGAATGAAAAACAGGTGCGCTTACATTCTCCGAAAGACCGGATTTCTTGGATTTTTGTGCTTGAAAATGGAAAAAGCCGTAATAGTATGGATTTTTTGCTTCCGATAAATAATAATATTAATGTACGCGCATGTACATTATATATAAGACCTTTAATATTTCTCTAACGGATTAAAGACGGAGATGAATGTGTAGCTATTGAATTATAAAACGTGAAGTGCGAAAAAGGACTGACTAATTTAAAGGTTCCTTTTTTCTAGTCACAAAATTACAACAATCTTTTTAACCACCACTCTTTTTCTCTATATTTTTTTCTTTCTCTATATCCTTTCTTATCAACAGAATAACAAAGTTAGTACAAAATTCGACCTTTCCGGTATGAACTCAAATCATACACCCAAAAATGACGAGAAAAAAGGAACGTTTAAACTCGTCATTTAACATTTGGCAGTCTCTGAACGGATCCGTGAAATGGACTTTTATAACACTATTATTAATATTAAATTTATTGATTATGAACAAAAAGTTTTCTACTTTGATGGCTTGTGCATTTATGGCAAGTGCTTTCTCATTGGGGGCTCAAACGCATGCGTTGACTGCTCAGGGAGAAATTCCTTACCGTACACAAGCTGTTTTGTCAGAACAGTTCGATGCCTGCCTGACAGGGGTTAAGGCTATTAATCCGGACTATTATTATCAATTACAGGTTAATGCTAACGGTTCTGTAGTTACAGAGGATCAAAATGATTTGGTTCCTGCTAAGGTCTTGGTACAGGTTCGCGATTATGCAACAGGTAATTTGACTTTGAAAGTGATGGATATCGACAAAGCTCCTCTTACAGGTTCTTTGTGGAGAATCGAAGTAAAAGACAATGGTCTTCGTGGTAAGGAATTTGTTTTTGTAAACAGAGAAACAGGTTATACTATCAATTATGATTGTGCAGACGCTTTTGAACCTACAACTGTTAGTACAACTATCAATGTAGATGCAAATCAGACAACTATTATTAAAGATGATAATAATCGTTGGGAATGGTATTCAGATGATGAACAACCCGATATCTTCGGTCCGAAGAAAGTGTACTCTTATGTACATGAAGGTGATAAAGTAATGGGACTGATTGCCAAAACAGATGGTGATGTTGTTGCTGTAAAGGTGAAAAAATCTTTATTGAATGACGAGATGACCAATATCAACTTCCTGACATTGACAGTTCGTACTGCCGGTGCAAAGGTGTTGACTGCTAAAGATATCAATTCGATGATCGATGCAGAAGGTTCATGGCAGAACAGAACCAGCAATAATGAAGCAATCTTTAATGCTTTTGGTTTGATTGGAACTAAGGCTGCTATCACAAACGAAGATTTGGTTACAGGTGCTTATCTGGCTCAAGAAGTTGCTGCTGTATATCCTGCTTATGCTGCTTGGGATATGGTACAGGCTGCGTCTGGTAAGTTCTTCGGATACAATATCCTGTTGAACAAGAAAACTACCGATAAGTATTTAATGGTGGCAACAGACGAGACACACGAATCTATTCAGAATCCGTCTTTACATGGTGGTCTGAAAGTAATAGATGCTAAGCTTGCACGTGTAAATGAAGAAGCTTGTGATGCATTGTTAGCTCGTTATATCTGGAAAGCAACTTATTATGCAACTAATGATAGTCTGGTACTGGAACCACTGAACGCATCTGTAATTACAACAGCGTTGAAGCAGGCTGGTAAAAAATGGAATCAGACAAAATTGGCTGATGCAACTGCTGATGAATACTACAACACGATTAATGCAGGTTCCACAACAGGAAATAATGTTGATTTGAACGGTGAATTTGCTAAAAAGGCAGAGAAAATTCCGGTTGCATTAACAGCTATGAATGCTACTAATGGCATTGATAGCCGTACAGTTATTACTGTCGGTCAGCCTCAGAATGCAGTAACCAGTGGTCATGATGTAAAGACTGCCAATGGTATTGCTATTGTTGCTGCCGAAAATCATGCTAATCAGCCGTATTGCTATCCGTACGCAAATATGAACGTGAAAGTGAACTTCAATAACACTTATTTGCCTATATTGAACCGTACAACTCAGGCAACAGGTATCTATTATCTGCAACTTTCAACTACTAAGACTAACAGTTCTTTGGATGAAAAACGTTTGAATGGTTCTTATCTGGTTGCTGATTATGCAGGACACTATCGGTACGATGTTTGGGAAGCTGAACAGAACTTCGCTCACATGCCTGCAACACAGTGGGTTGTTGAACAATTGGGTTGCCCGGAAGGTGGAAACCGTTGGGTGAAGATCACAAACCGTGAATTTGCATCTCAGGCATTTATGGGTCAGTTGTATACTGCCGGAAAGAATGCAGAAGGCAAAGAATTGGTGTATATCATCAACCATAACTACCAGGGCTTGCGCGATCATAACAATGTGGCAACTCCGGTTACAAACAATGCATTGAACTGTGCTGACACATTGATTTTCGCCGCTGTTGAAAATCCGACAATCGGCTATCTGAATATTGCTGATGATGTATTGAGAGAAAACAAATATGCTTTCAACCTGATCGAAAAAGACTTTAGCAATCAGTTCCTGTCTGCTAACGATGTAATTGAAAACTTACGTTTGTCTACTACAGCTACAAACTTTGAATTCTTCCGCGTTGCAGCTCCTGCATTCGGTTATAAAGTTGGTGGTGGTACTATCGGTGAAAAATATCTGTATAAAGTAAAAGTAAGCGATGCCAACAAGATCGACAACGATCATGTTTGGGTTGCATACGATAACAACCACAAATTTGTGATTGCTTCTGAAAGTGATATCAATGCCGGTAGAGACGGTTTGAAATGGGCTACATTCGCCTTCAAAGAAAACAGCGAAAACGAAGGTGTTGATTGCTTTACTTTAGTTCATCACGAACTGGTAACTGTAGAGCATGACAAGACTGCTTATCAGCCGGTAGGCGTTCTGTCAAAAGAACTTCAGACTGCTCATACAAAAGCTATCGATCTGTGCCAGAGAGAATACGATGTATTCGATATTATTCCTGATGCAAGACCTCTGTATATGAACATGCGTGGTGATGCTGTCGTTGGCGACAAATATGCAAGCTATATCAACAGCGAAGAAAACTGCATGAAGTTTACTCACACGAAGACTGCTGGTAACTTGTTTGAAAGAAGCTTGCTTGCTGAAGGTTTACTGAACTATCTGGATATCGAAACGCTGTCTGATGCCGGTAGCAGAAAGAATGCAGCTTTGTATGTAGACGAAGTAGCAGCTGCTGTAGATTCTCGTATGCCTCAGTATATGTTTGTTATCAGACCTGATAGCGCAGTTGCTTATACTTGGTGTTCACAACACGGAATCAATTCAACTTGCGAACATTCAGCTCCTTACAAAGGCTATGTAGCAGGTGAATTCCTGGTTAACTTGAATGACTCTATTCACGCTTCTATCAACAAACTGACAGATGCAAGCAAATTCCATAGCGATAACTATACAAGACTTGCTTTCGTAGAAGCTATCCACCAGGGTGATTTCTTGTATGTTCTGAAAGCTCCGTATACAATCGCAAGCATCAGCGCTGCTGATCCTGCTACAGAAAAGATGTATGTAGTTCCTACTTATCTGGCTGCTGATCAGGAAGGTATTGTTTACGATAAGATCGCTCTTGACGGTGCACACAACAACGTTGCTTTTGCTATCCGTTATGTAGGTGATACAGAAGAAGACGGCATCATGCTTGAATCTTACGACGTAGCAATGGCTGAAGCTGATAAGTCAGAAGCCGGTATCGGTTCTTTCACTGGTGCTTGGGTTACTTTGAACGGAACAGGTGTTCCTGTATTAGGCAAGTTCCATAATGAAAACGGAAACCACGATACTGACGATTCAGTTGGTGGAGGAAATAGTGCTCCGGTAAAAGACTTTAGCCAGGTTATCAACCAGGCTGCTGTATTCGCTCCGAATGCAACTGAAGGTCCTGCAACAGATACAGAAGAAGTTGAAGTTGCTACTATCAAAGTAATTTCAGGAAATGGTTCTGTTACTGTAATAGGTGCAGAAGGCAAGACAGTTACTATCAGCAACGTCCTTGGCCAGACAATTGCTAACACAGTGGTTACTTCTAACGAAGCTACAATCTCTGCTCCTGCAGGTGTAGTAGTAGTTGCTGTAGAAGGCGAAACAGCTGTAAAAGCAATCGTTAAATAAGAAATTATTTATAATCAAATAATTCTAATAGAGTATCACGCAGCGCAATAGCGTTAATTACCCTGTGACAGGTGAACAAGTGATATTTATTAATACTAAAGTAATGAAATAAAGTTCTTCTGTTCTACCTCTGTGAAGAGTGAAAACAGACAAAAAAAGCAAGCCTCGGGGGATTCGTCTCCTGGGGCTTTGTGTTGTTTAGTCAAAACATTTTGACTAAATTCGCCCGTCCTTATCGAGATACACGTGGAATATTATGAAGAACAAATAGTAAGAGGGGTAAAGGAGGGTGATGAGAACGCTTTCCGGATACTTTATGATAAGTATTATCATCGTCTGTTCTGTATCTCCCGGCAATATCTGCAAGATGAATTTCTGGCTGAAACGATTGTATCGGATGTGTTTTTCCATCTTTGGGAAAATCGTAAAACAATAGATATACAAATCTCTCTGAATGCGTATCTTATACGTATGGTCCGGAATTTTTCCCTGAATTATTTACAGAAGAATTATGTCGGGAGGGAGGTCAGTCTGAATGATATGGATATGACTTCCCCTTTGTTATTTCTTTCGGATGAATATCCGTTGGGGCGTTTGATGGAAAAGGAACTGATGGCTAAAGTACAGGAAGAGATTGAACGCCTGCCGAAAGAAACACGCCAGGTTTTTATTCTCAGCCGCCTGGAAGAATTGAAACATGACGAGATTGCAGCCCGTCTAGGCATTTCGGTCAATACCGTCAAATATCATATTAAACAAGCATTATCAATATTGCGTGATCGTTTAAAAGACTATCTGATAGTGCTTTTGGTCTGCTTTGTGAAATATTTTTGAAAAAAGTGAGTTTTTTCACTACCCCATTTCTCTACTATTCTTGTCTACCTTATAACAACATAGAAAATGAATAAAACGGAACAAATATATTATCCCGATGACCTGATTACCGCTTATTTGAATAATGAGCTGAATAAGGAACAGCGCGTTGAATTGGAACAATGGGTGGCTGCCGACACTGCCCATAAACAATATTTCTATGAAATGACCGAAGTGTGGCTGGCTGCTAACGCCGCTTCGGGGACCCAAGAAGAAAGCAACCGTGCTTTTCAACATTTCCGGGGACGAATCTTCGTATCGCAAAAGAAGAAACGCTTTTCATTGCGTTTTGTCAGAGTGGCGGCGGCAATATTTGCAGGTATCCTGTTGTTGGGAGGAGGTTATTACTGGGGGCATAACCATTTCGATCCATCTTCCTTATATGCGATGCAGACGGTTGAGGTTCCTATAGGATCACGTAGCCGGATCGTTTTGCAGGACGGAACGGTGGTTTGGCTGAACGCGGGAAGTAAATTGAGTTATACAAGCGGTTTTTCCCATCAGGACCGCCATGTCCGGCTGGAAGGAGAAGGCTATTTTGAAGTGACTCGCAATGAAAAACTGCCTTTTATTGTGAATACCAGCGATCTCGATGTAAAGGTGCTGGGAACTAAGTTTAGCGTGAAAGCATATACTGACGAAGAAAACATAGAAGTGATATTGGCGGAAGGATCTGTTAATCTGTTGAACATAAAGAACCCGGATGAATCGCTGATCATGAAACCGGAGCAACAGGTTATATATAACAAAGAAACCGGAACAACCGATATACACAAAGTGCCGGCATCATTAGCCGGACATTGGACAACCGGTGCGCACTTCTTTAATGAACAGACCCTGGAACAGATAGTCAGAGAACTGGAAAAGTCATTCGATGTCACCTTTATCTTTAGGAATGAAGAGAAGAAGAAGTTAACCTTTTACGGCGATTTCAGAGTGGATGATTCGTTGGATGACATATTGATGATCATGTCCAGCAGTGGAAAATTCAAGTATAGAAAAACGAATAATATTATAGAGCTCTATTAAAACAAAGTAGTATTAACTAAAAAAGAAAGGAGAATAGATACGGAAATTAGCAATGTGAATAAAAAGCGAATCGGAAAATGTTGGTACCATTTCCCGATTCAGATAGTCATTAAACTTTTTTGTTATTAAAAACAACAATACAAAATTATGGAAAACATTCCTTATGAGAAAATTAGAGCAACATTATTTGCTCATAAAAAAACATTATTTATTACAGGCTTATGTACTGTACTTATAGCAGGTAACGGACAATCTGCTTTTGCGGCACTGCCCCAGGAAAAGAAAATAACCTTGAATGTCCGGAATATTACTGTGAAAGACGCAATAGAAACTGTAAAAAAACAGAGTGGCTATTCTTTTTTCATCGATACGAAAGAGGTACAACTGCACAAACAGATCAGCGTTAATCTGACAGGTAAATCTATTTCTGAAGCATTGGATATTATATTCAGTGATCAACCGGTCAAATATGAGATTAAGGGAAGACATGTCATTGTAACCGGAAAGGACGTATTGGTTCCCCGTGAGAACATGGCAAAAGACGTCCGGATCTCGGGTGTTGTAAAAGATGAGTTGGGGGAACCTGTATCCGGAGCCAATGTAGTCGTGAAAGGACAGGTACTGGGAACTATAACTGATATGGATGGCCGTTATTCTCTGAACGTTCCGGCTAAGTCGGTATTGGTGGTAACATTTATCGGTTATAAGACAAAAGAAGTGCCGGTAGGCAAACAGTCTGTGATAAATGTAACTTTATCAGAAGATGCCGAGTTGCTTGACGAAGTTGTTGTGACGGCTTTGGGTATCAAACGGGAGGAGAAAGCGTTGGGATATTCCGTCCAGAAAGTAGGAGGTGAACGCCTGGCTGCCGTAAAAACAGTAGATGTGGCTACTTCACTGACCGGTAAGATTGCCGGATTGAATGTGAAGAACAGCACGGAATTCGATACGACACCTGATTTGGCTTTGCGTGGGGAAAATCCGCTGTTAGTAATAGATGGAGTTCCTTATGGGAATATGAAGCTACAAGATGTGGCTTCTGATGACATCGAGTCTGTTGACGTATTGAAAGGGGCTACTGCGTCTGCACTTTATGGAGCTCGTGGTTCTTCCGGTGCAATTATGGTGACTACTAAAAGAGGCTCTGAAGATGGCTTGAACATTTCTGTTAACAGCAACACGATGTTCAACGCCGGATATCTGAAATTTCCAAAAGTACAATCGTCCTATAGCGGTGGGCAGGGTGGCAAATATAACCCTACGGATTACGTTTGGGGAGATAAGCTGGATATAGGTCGTACGGCTCTTCAATATGACCCTTATACCTATGAATGGAGTGAGATGCCATTGACTTCAAAAGGTAAAAACAATTTGAAGAATTTTCAGGAAACAGGTTTTGTTACTAATAATAATGTGAGTGTTACACAGAAAGGAAAGTATGGCAGTTTTCGTACATCTCTGACTCATGTTTATAATAAAGGACAGTGGCCGAATACCAAGCTGAATAAAATAACTTATACAGCTTCCGGTAACATGCATTACAAAGGATTCGATCTGGATGCCGGTATTACCTATAATAAACGTTTCTCTCCTAACGGCGAAGATTCCGGTTATGGCGGCAATGGATTAATATACAACCTGCTGGACCGGTCCCGAATGGGATGTCCGTGATTATAAAAATTACTGGCGGGTGAAAGATGTAGAACAGAACTGGTATAACGAGAGATATTATAATAATCCCTATTATATAGCAAACGAGATTGTCGGTTCCAGCGATTTTGACAAAGTGAATGGGTTTGTCTCCGGTAGTTATAAGATTACACCTTGGTTAAAAGCGATGTTAAGATCCGGATTGGATGCGTATTCAACCCGTAAAGAATGGCGCAACCCGATTGGAGCCTATGGTGCATGGGATAAGAAAGGATATTATGAACTGCAAACGCCGAATGGGTATAGTATCAATACGGACTTTATGTTAATGGCGGATCATAAGTTCGGAAACTTTTCTTTAGACGGTTTTGTCGGGGGGAATATTTACTTTTATCAGGACAATAAACATACCAGCCATACGAAAAATGGGTTGTTGGTTCCAGGCTTTTATTCTTTAAAATCTTCCGTAGATCCGGCTGCGACTTCCTCTTCGGTGGTTAAAAAACAAACGAATAGTTTGTTTGCCAAAATGTCTGTTTCCTGGAAAAGTGCTTTGTTTTTAGATGTGACCGGACGTAACGACTGGTCATCGTCGTTGCCATCCGATACTCGTTCTTATTTTTATCCGTCTGTTGCCGGAAGTGTGGTTTTGTCTGAATTTATTCCAATGCCTTCATGTATTGATTTCTGGAAAGTGAGAGGCTCCTGGACAATGTCGAAAGATGATACAAGCGTGTATGCGACCAACAATACTTATTCAATCTCGACAAATATATGGGATGATGTCACGACTGCTTATTATCCAACAACGATTCGGAATAAATCGGTTAAACCGAGTACTTCAAAATCGTATGAACTGGGTACAATGGTAACTTTCTTCGGTAAACGACTGATTTTAGATGCTGCTTATTATAACAAATATTACTATAACCGGATTGTGAATACAACAATCAGTGCTGCTTCCGGATTCGATAAAACACAAGTGAATTCTAAAGAAGAGTATGTAAGGCGTGGTGTAGAAATACAGGTGAGTGGAGATATCATAAAGAATAGGGATTTGAACTGGAATTCAACTTTCAACTGGGCTTTGGATCGGAAATACTATGCCAAACTCGACCCGGATTTCTCCTCTAAGAAACCTTGGGTGAAGGAGGGAGGTCGTACAGATTATGTAACATACGCTGATTATGAATATGACAAAGATGGTAATATGATTCATGAAGCCGGTTACCCATTAGTCGGTGATTATTCCACCCTTCATGGCTATTCGAATCCTGATTGGATATGGGGATGGGTAAATACGGTCACTTATAAGAATTTTACGTTGAGTTTTACAGTAGACGGGCGTGTTGGGGGGATCGCTTATTCAAATACCAATCAGGCATTATGGAATACCGGAGCGCATATAGAAAGTGATAATCAATGGCGTTATGATGAGGTAGTGAACGGATTAAAGAATTATATAGGTAAAGGAGTTAAGGTTGTATCCGGTACAGTGAAGTATGATTCGGATGGGAATATAACTTTTGATGATCGTGTATTTGCGCCCAATGATGTTCAGGTCTCTTACGAACAGTATATTCGTGAGTATCATTGTAATGCCTATACGGCAAGACCTCAGAATTATTTCAAGCAGACATTTATTAAATTAAGAGATTTGTCACTGACTTATCAGATGCCTCGGACACTTTGTGAAAAAGTCAGATTGAAGGGGGCCTCTATCGGTCTGGTAGGACAGAATTTATTGATTTGGACTAAAGAGTTTAAGTATGCTGATCCGGATGTAGGAAGTGATAATCTGAATGCTCCTTCTACCCGTTTGTTAGGTTTTAATATAAAGTTGGATTTATAATACGGAAAAGACAATGAATAAATATATAAAATTGGCTGTTTGCCTGATTACTGTAGCTTTCTGTTTTACCTCCTGTGGAAATTTTGATGAGATAAATACAGATCCGGATGTGCCAACCCGTGTTACTGCGGCTATGCTGGCTTCCGGGGGAATAAAAAGTATGCTTGGAAGCCCGGGTGCAAAAGATTTTGTTCAAAACAACCTGGCTTGTAAGCATATTGCCTGGGGTGAAAATTCACAGGGCTATCTTTATAATAGTTTTGGACGGAGTGGCCTAAGCGGATACAGTACGATTATCAATATGGAGAAGATGGTGGAACTGGCTCCAGAGCAAGATCAGAGTGCTTATTCCGGTCTCGCTCAGTTTATCAAAGCTTATAAATTGTTTTGGGTATCAATGGATTTAGGGGATATTCCTTATAGCGATGCTCTGAAGGGGGAAGAAGGAAATATGAAACCGAAGTATGATACGCAGAAGGAGGTAATGTTGCATGTGCTTGATGATCTGGATAAATCCTACGCTTTCTTTTGTGAGGCAAAAGATTTCGACGGTGATCCTTTCGTCGGAGGAAGTGTCGAAAGATGGAAAAAGATAGTCAGTGTGTTCCAGCTTCAGGTATTAATGTCGCTGTCGAAGAAAGTTGATGACCCTGATTTAAGAGTGAAGGAGCGTTTCGAGAAAATTGTAAGTTCATCAACTCTGATGACATCGAATGCGGATAATTTCCAATTGGTTTATTCCGATAAAGACGGACAGATTTATCCTTTATATTATACTACTATGTATTGGGATTATCCGATGGTATCTTCTTTTCTCATTGATATGTTGAGAGATACTAAGGATTATCGCTTGTTCTATTATGCAAGACCGGCTGAAAGTAAATTGAAGGCAGGGGTTGCAGCCGATAGCTGGGATGTTTTCGTCGGAACAGATGTTACATTGGATTTTGCATCTCATAAAGACTTATATGTAGCCAAGAATTTTTCCGGCCTGAACTGGCGGTATACTCATACCAGGGAAGGGGAACCGGTTGTCCGTCTGGGATATTCGCAGCAGAATTTCATTTTGGCGGAGGCTGTGGTGAGAGGCTGGATTACAGGAGATGCTTCGACGTATTATAAACAAGGGATAAAAGCCAGCATGGACTTTACAGTAGCGCATACTCCGGATGAGGATACTTATCATCAGGGACGGAAAATGACCCCGGAGGTTATTAACGACTTTCTTGCCCAGTTCTCCATACAGCTGACCGGAGATAAGGAAGACGATATCGAGAAGATCATTACGCAGCGTTACATCTCGAGCTTTATGCAATACCCCTGGGATGCTTATTTCGAATATCGCAGAACCGGTTATCCGAAGTTGCCGATAAATCCGGCAACCAGCCTGAACACCAATGCAAAGGATAAGATTCCGGTACGCTGGATGTACTCGACAGACGAGTATTCGTATAATAAAGAGAATGTGGAAGAAGCCGTGGCACGCCAGTATGGCGGAAATGATGAAGTGAATCAATTAATGTGGATTTTAAAATAATATCTGATCATGAAACAAAGTAGATTCTTTTTGTTGATTGTCTGTGCTTTCCTGTGTGTGAATGTCGCTAGTGCGGCAAAGTGGAAAGCCAAACATGTCGTGTTGATCGGCCTCGACGGCTGGGGTGCTTATAGTGTGGAAAAGGCGGAGATGCCGACTGTCAAGAAGTTGATGGCGGATGGTTCTTATACGTTGAAGAAGAGAAGTGTATTGCCTTCTTCTAGTGCGGTCAATTGGGCATCCATGTTTATGGGGGCAGGACCGGAGATTCACGGGTTTACGGAGTGGGGTTCGGAAAAGCCGGAGCTTCCGTCGCGTGAGATCAGCCATTACGGTTTGTTCCCTTCTGTGTGGGGATTGTTCCGTGACGCCAATCCGGATGCGGAGATGGGATATATTTATGAATGGGGCGGCATGAAGTATCTGGCGGAAATGCAGGCGATGAATAAGGAAGTGAATATCGCTCCTTCTGAAAGCAATCCGCGGGGATGTACGGCTGCGGCTGTCTCTTATATAAAGGAATCCCGTCCGGCTTTTGTCGGTATCATCTTTGAGCAGCCTGATGGCGTGGGGCATGGCGACGGACATGATACTCCGGCCTATTATACGAAGTTAAAAGAACTGGACGGATATATCGGCGAGATTGTAAAGGCTGTAGCCGATGCAGGCATGCTGGATGAAACGATCTTTATCGTTACTGCCGACCATGGCGGTATCAACAAAGGGCATGGCGGCAAGACTATGCAGGAAATGGAAACACCTTTCATTATCTCAGGTAAAAACGTAAAGAAAGGATACGAATTTACTGAAAGCATGATGCAGTTCGATGTCGCTTCGACAATCGCTTATATCTTTAACCTGAAACAACCTCAGGTTTGGATCGGAAGACCGATGAAACAGGTTTTTAAATAAGACGAATGCCGATAGCAGTTGGTTAGTAAAGTTCGGATAGTAGTCCGTGAAGGAATCGATAGTTACCCGTTGGAAGGCCGGTAACTATCGATTTTTGTTTTCCTGCTGTCCCTAATAATGAAATTGAAATAGCTTGTCTCCCTGTATTTGTTTATCTTTGCACGAAATAAGACAGTAAACATTATATGACGAAAGATATAACACCCGAATATGTGCTTGGTGACCTGCGTTATCTGCAATTGCTGGCACGTAGTTTCCCGACTGTTGCGGATGCCAGTACAGAGATCATCAACCTGGAGGCGATCCTGAACTTACCGAAGGGTACGGAGCATTTCCTGTCTGATATTCACGGAGAACATCAGGCGTTCAATCATGTGCTGAAAAATGCCTCCGGTGCGATCAAACGTAAAGTGAATGAGATATTCAGCAATACATTGCGCGATTACGAGAAGAAAGAACTCTGTACGCTGATCTATTACCCGGAACAGAAACTGGAACTGGTCAGCTCGAAGGAACCCGATCTGGACGACTGGTATCTGATCACCTTGAACCAACTGGTGAGGGTGTGCCGTAATGTATCGTCCAAATATACCCGCTCGAAAGTGCGCAAGGCATTACCGAAAGAGTTCTCCTATATCATCCAGGAGCTGTTGCATGAGTCGTCGGTCGAGCCGAATAAGTCGGCCTATGTGGACCAGATTATCAAAACGATTATCTCGACCGGGCGGGCAAACGATTTTATTATCGCCATGTGTAACCTGATACAGCGGCTGACGATCGACCTGCTGCATGTGATCGGCGATATCTACGATCGTGGCCCGGGAGCACATATCATTATGGATACGCTTTGCGACTACCATCATTTCGATATCCAGTGGGGTAACCACGATGTCCTGTGGATGGGGGCGGCCTCGGGCAACCTGGGGAGCATCGCCAATGTGATTCGCATGTGCCTCCGTTTCGGTAACCTGGCAACCCTGGAGGATGGCTATGGCATCAACCTGCTGCCGTTGGCTACCTTTGCGATGGATATTTATGGCGATGATCCCTGCGAATTGTTCATGCCGAAGACTAATGGGGCCGACTCGGCTTTCGACGAAAAGACGATCCGCCTGATCTCGCAGATGCACAAGGCAATAACGATCATCCAGTTCAAGCTGGAAGGGGATATTATCCGCCGCCGCCCCGAATTCGATATGGACGACCGTCTGTTGTTACACCATATCGACCTGAAACGCGGGACCATCCATCTGGACGGGAAAGAATATGAACTGAAAGACAAAAACTGGCCTACCATCAACCCGAAAGACCCGTACGCGCTGTCTATCGAGGAGGAAGACCTGATGCACCGCATGCTCCACTCGTTCGAATGCAGCGAGAAGCTGAAGAAACATATGCGTTGCCTCTTCCGGCATGGCAGTATGTATCAGGTTTGTAACTCCAACCTGCTGTTTCATGCCTCTGTCCCGATGAACGCCGACGGAACGTTGAAGAACATTTGTATCGAAGGGCAGGAATATAAGGGTAAGGCTTTGCTGGATAAGGTCGACCAGTTGATCCGTACCGCTTATTTCGATTCGGACGGCTCTCCGGAGAAGGACTTTGCCCTCGATTACATCTGGTATCTTTGGGGAGGAAAAGACTCTCCTTTGTTCGACAAGAGCAAGATGGCAACCTTCGAACGGGCTTTTATCGACGACAAGGCGGTGCAGAAGGAAGACAAAGGGGCGTATTATACCCTGCGTGAAGAAGAAAAGGTATGCGATATGATACTGGACGAGTTCGGGGTGACCGGGCCTCACCGCCATATCATCAACGGTCATGTGCCTGTCCGCTCCATCCAGGGAGAAAACCCGATCAAGGCAAACGGCAAGTTGCTGGTTATCGACGGCGGTTTCTCCAGACCTTACCATCCCGAGACCGGTATTGCCGGTTATACGCTGGTTTATCATTCCCGCGGTTTCCAGTTGGTGCAGCACGAACCGTTTCTGTCTACCGACCAGGCGATTAAGGAAGGCCGTGATATCCGTTCCACCACGATTGTGGTCGAGTTGAGCTCTCACCGCCAGATGGTGAAAGATACCGATAAAGGCGCCGACCTGCAACGCCAGATTCATGACCTGGAAAAGTTGCTGTATGCCTACCGCAACGGATTTATCAAAGAGAAGGAACGGAGTGAGTATTGAATCTAGAAATAATTGAACCTACTTTTCCCTTGATGGAAAAGTAGGCAAAAGA